>CAYWIG010000137.1:0-5534 GCA_964458295.1 uncultured Myxococcales bacterium | reverse complement strand
CCACCTTCTCGGCTGTTTCCAGCCAAGTGGTGCGCTAATTCTTTGAACTCATGTGTTGATATTTTTAGGTTAATAGCGATCGTTAAAAAGTGCTTTTGGTGATCTTTCCGATTATCTCCGTGTCTCCACCCTCAATTTTCTTAAGCAGCAATTCCAGGGCTTCGATACGGCTCTTGAGTACTACGCTCTCGGATTTGATCTGTGTCGCGTCGGTGATCTGTTTGCTAGCGAGCAACCTGTAGGTATTCCGATCGCCGAAGAGAAACTTAATCTGTTCCTTGGTAAACTTTCCGGGCACCAGCTTTGCCGGGACATACTTGACCTTCATGCATGCTTTATCCCCTGTGGCATAATCAAGCGCGGTGCAACCGTCCGGATATTCCTCCGTCATGAGACCAACGTCGACCATTTTCGCATTCAACTGGTTCCGGGCGATTTTGAGGGCCTTTTGGACCGAGAACTTCAATATTCCCTTGTCCTGAAGTTTTTCGAGCAATCCCGCTACATAATCCCTCGTTCCAGGTTCAAAGGAGACCGAACCATTTCTGCTGATCAATTGAGCGAGATCAATCATATTGTTACTCATGTTGTATTTTTGGGATGACTCCATGAGCATTTTGTACATTCCCATAACGGCCGTAGTGACTTCGCTGTTGGATTTACACTTCCCGCCGTCATCGGAGTCCTTGCATCCCTTTGATACCGTTTTGCTCTGAAGATATTGTTCGAGGCCTTTTCTAAAAATTTCATAGTTGAAACTGATGTGAGGTCCCTCAGAACCGGAACTCTCCAACGTCATGGAGACCAATGCGAACGAGATCATGATCTGATCGATGCTGTTAGCCCAGTTGTTGCAGCTATATATCCAGGTCTTCCAGTTGAGCTCCATGCCCTCATAGACTTCGTCGGGGATCGTAAGGGCCTGTATTCCCCTGATCAGCGGACCGAAAACTGCGTTTAAAAAACTTCCTGCAACTTCAACGTTCATATGATTCCACGTGAACTCTATCAACTTGTAGTCGCCGTCATCCGCATACCCGCTGGCATGGGCCCAAATATCAACGATTCCGCCGCCGATCCAGCTGCCAAGGGCAACTACACCTGCTGCGCCAATCGCCTGCAAACCTCCCGCGAGGTATCCAGCGCCACCAGCCCAGCCGCCACTTGCTAGATAGATACCACTCGTTCCGCCGGCACCAGCAGTTCCGAGCAAGAGCGATTTACTTCCGATGTTCAATGATTGAGGTACCAATCCGACGCCCCGTGTCGTCGCATATGCAGTGCCGAGATTCGAGAAAGCCGCAGTCGTCTTCGGAAAGTGTTCCGCGAACGCTACGACGTGAGGATGTCGTGCAGCGAATTGCAGTGATGGACTCGAAGCTTGCGAGAGGAGGCTCGTCGTCTGACTCAATCCAACATAACCCGTTGTTGTCAGACCTACTGTGCCGATTAAATTTCCAGCGCTTCCAAATTCATAACCGGCTGCATCCATGAGATAGGATGATCCAACGCTTCCCCATATGAGAAACGGTGAGGCGTGAGCAAAACCTCCCCAGTTTATACCTCCTGGGAATAGGCGATTGCTTAAGAATCCCTTGCTTGCAAGGAAGGCACTTCCCCTATCCAAGAGGTGAAATCCTCCCATCATCGCAGTGACGTCGGCGTAAGGTGCAATTCTTTCCGGAATTCCTACGGCGAGGACGCCGTAATGAATTCCCAAAAAAACGCCGGTGCCGATTCCGCCCTGGATGAGCATTCCCTTGACGGGAAGTGCGGGTCTCATACCGCCAGGTCCACCACCACCAGTCCCACCAGGAGCCATAGAGCCAAGGAGCAACATGCCGATGCCACCGGCTGCGAGCGTATCATCACCCGAGAGAAGGGCATCTGTCGGCTTTGGATTTTTCTTGTCTACGAATACTACAGCTTCCGGTTTGGCATTGCCAAACTTGGGAGGCGAGAATGGTAGGGAGCTATTTAAGTCGATTCCACCACTGAGTAATGTGTCCAAGGGCTCATTTGAGGTTCCCGCATTTCCGTAGAGGCCATGAGGATTTTTGTTTCCCTTGGATTGAATGATGAAAACCTCTCCGGTGCCCTCGTCGTAACCCACTGCCGCTTCAGATCCGTCAGGTGACTTCGGTGCGAAGATATATATCTGAGGTCGGTCGCCCTCGCTCCAAGCCCATGTGAAGGCGAGTTCATTCATGATGTTAGGATTGAGCTGCATGAGTGGAGCGATTTGATCGAAAATTACTTTTGGTAGATACTGTGAATGTGTTGCTAGCGGATAAGGCTTGCCAGGATCTGTAACCTGGGTGAGATAGGCGGTCTCCTTCGCGAACTGCCTGTCGATCCTATCCATCTCATCCTTTAGGATCTGTTGATGGTGTGCGAAGGCGGCCTGTTGAATCTCTTCTGAACTCGCATCGGCCCAATTCGTTACCACTGCCGGCTCTTTGGGTTTTGCATCGAAGGCGTGCGGCGTTGACTCCGTTCCTTTGAAATATGCAAGCGTCGCTGCTTTTGTGAGCGGAGATCCTGTAACGACATCGACTGTGCTAGTTGCAGCCTGATAGAATCCACTTACGAATCTTGAGGCGGGTGTGTCCACGCAGACGTTCATCTGCGAAGTCCATCCGCTTGAGGCGTTTATGGATAAGTAACTTCCAGTATGAAGACATGACTGCAAGCTGGGATTACATGTTGGGATAATTCCTTGCGCCATTTAACCGCTCTCCTCATTACCCCTGCCCTCCCGAGTGCCGCCCCTCTAGCGACAAAACTCCTCGTCCACTTTTGTGAATTACGGGACTAGTACAGGCCTTAATGCAGGTCTGAATCCACCAGGCTTAAATCCACCGCCAATTGTTGGCAGATTGACTGCAGGTAGTTTGAATGAGGCACCGAGCTTTACGGCAGTCATGCCATTTGGAATTGCAGCGATGAACTTTATACTACCATGCTGCGCCATCACATGCCCATATGGGACCGTGATACCGTCGGCTAATCTAATGATCGTAACATCTACCAGGTCTGCCTTGAACTTCGGCTGCATGACAAATGTTTGTAGACCGGCAGCCCAATCCAAGGCGGGATTTGTTATAGCCGGTTTTTCAACGGCTACGAAACCTTGATTCGTACCCGCAACAGCCTTTCCACCAGCTTGCTCAACAAGTTTTACAGCAGCTGGCTGTTCGGTGGTCTTAGGTTTTTCAGCTGTTCCTCCGGTCTTTGCCGGTGGTTCACTGTCATCGGGAGGATCTTTAGGCTTCTTATCATCTTCGGCCTTCTTCTTATCTTCGGCCTTTTTCTTTGCTTCGGCTTTAGCGGCCTTCTTCGCTTCACCCTTCTGATATATCGCTCCGCCCTTGAAGAAACCCCATCCACCAAGGACTACCATACCGAGGGTGAGGAGTGCTCCGAGGACGTATTTAGCAACATCCCAAAGTGTCATCTTCTTGAAAAAGTCACCAGCCTGATCACTCCCGGTTTTATAGGTTGGATCGAGATTTTTCATCACGACGTCGTAAGCCGTGTTGCCAGCCCAACGAACGTTCTCCTTAGGTAATCCTTCGAACATCGACTCTTTAAGCCCATCCTTCATCAGCATGACCTAGGCATATTTCATCATCGGATCGGGCATGCAGAAAAAACCGGATCCAAATTCTGCGGCGTTGCTATCGAGATAGAACTCCTGATTCGAGAGCATGAAGGTGCTTCTCATTGTGTCGGCCACTTTTGGAGTTAGGCTGATGCCCACCATCGATTTTGTATCGAGCATCGATGAGCAGGGACCGATCCGCAATCCTTGAAATTCATCCGATACTACGGTGCCGAAGGGTGTGCCCTTACCATCGGGCTTGTATGAATATGAACCTACGTTTTTTAGTGTAACTGCTTTGGTTTCTCCGCCTGATTTCATCGAAAACCTCCTGCCGATGTGCCCATATATATTATCGGCTGAAATTTAGGCGAGTTGTGTAACTAGAGACATTTAGGTTGGTTTTTTTAGATATGTAGCCCAAAGCGATTGTCTCCCCACACTCGCTCTGCTCCCCGGCTTTCATATTAATTATCGGCAATTTTAGAGAAATGTTGCGCGATATATTGGGAAAAACACACATCTAACCTATTGTAATTATTGATAAATATCTACTTGAATGAGGTTTTGGATAAAAAGGGGTCCATTATCTGGCCCTCAAAAATAGCCAAACATGAACCCTATGAATGATACATAGTTGTAATTTCTTACTACTTACAGCTTCTTAGCTTCCTTGGCCCTCTTCAAGGCCTCCTTCAGAAGTTTTTCATATGTTGTCTCTTTACCTTCGGCCTCTTTCCTCTGCTTTCTTCTCGCCTTACCACCGATCGTCAACACTTGAACTGGATCTGTAACCGTCTCTTTGAATCCTCTGATCTCCAGGATCTTGTTTACCGCCTCAGGCGTCATCATGCCACTTGGAGTTATGGCGCCGCTTGCCTTTACATGTTCGTACTGTGCAGCCTCCGACATTGAGAGCATGATGAGATCCTGTTTCTGCGATGAAAGCCCTTTGAACCAAGGTAACTTCTCTGTCATCTTTCTGCGAAGGACGTCGAATGGAAGCAATGTTGTTTCTTCCGATTCGATTAGAGCGTCGTGCTCGGTGATCACGGCATCCATAAACGTTCCAGGAACCTGTTCGCCTATTAGCGGTGCCTGAACCTTTCCTTGAGGTGTATCAACTACAGTGAATGCTCTTCTTTGGGCTCTCTTTAGAAGTGTCCACTGTATCTTTGCCTGATCCGATAGAGGATGAATTCTCCTCTTCATACCTTCTGACGGCTCATCCATGCCGTCGAGTCCAAAGAGGGCTTTGAAGAACGGTTCCTTTAGCATCGCATCTGTCAGCATATCGACCTTTAATTCGTGGGGTGTTACCATTTTAGGTGTGCTCGCCGGATCGCTCGTACCTTCCCCATTATAGAGATTTCCAAAATGTGGGTGTTCTGTATGAGGTCGTGTCTCGGGAGCGAACATGCCATCTCCAGCCGTGTGCTCGACCGTAACTCCGGCCCCGAGCCTCTTCTGAATCGCCTTGGCGACATGATCCGGTGTAACGGTTACATGATCCTCAGTGGATGCGGCCTCCGCTTTCGCCTCCAGCACCGCATTCATCAATGTGGATTTACCTGCGTCGAATGGAGGTGCATGGTCGACATCCCTGTAATAGATACCGAGTCTTACGGCCGCCTCAACCGTCCCAGGCGCTATCGTACAATTGTGATCCTTCTGATATTTCGGTTTGAATTGGGTTTCGAGCGCGTCCTGTATCGCCGAAGGATGCATATGATCGATTTGATATCTTTCGAAACGCCTTCTGAAATCTCGTCCAACCTTTTCAACTACAAAATCATAATCGGTCGGTTTTCCATCACCCACGAATCTCGAGTTTTCCTTCGTGAGGGTTCTGAGTAGCCAGGTTTGATAACTTTCTGAATCTCCCCCTGATGTTGAACCTGATCTGGCCTGTGTTGCCAGCTCCTCGACG
>CAYWIG010000136.1:0-5542 GCA_964458295.1 uncultured Myxococcales bacterium | reverse complement strand
CGGCGTCTGGATGCACCTTCGCATTTCTATCATCGCAGTCACCACCGCAGGTCGTGTATCTGTCGTTATCTTTATCGAAGTTCTCATCGATCCTGCCATTACAGTTATCATCCTCGCCGTTGCACACCTCCATGCGTTCACCCGGTTGAATCGCAGATCTACACTTAGGCGGTTCGCCGCTACAATCCACGATCCCACGACCACACACACCAGGCCGACCGGTATCACACGGCTGGTTACACGCTACACATTCACTCTTCTGCGGATCATAGGCATAACCGGAAGCACAGCGCTGCGCGCCAGCCCCCTCGACTTTCTCCTGACCATAGGCGGGCAACGCTGCAAGAAGTAGAATTGCAGCCACAAGCGATAGGATGTATTTCCCCCTAATCATCGGCAATAGAATCTTTCTGATCAGACCGATCAATGTCTGAAGTGCCTGATTCCAGTGAAAATCATTGCAACATTATGTTCATCCGCCGCTGCGATCACCTCTTCGTCCCTCTTAGATCCGCCCGGCTGAATAATTGCGGTAGCCCCAGCTTCCACGGCGGCATCCACACCATCCCGAAATGGAAAGAAGGCGTCGGATGCAACGACCGATCCTTTGAGTGATGATTGGCATTTCATCACGGCGATCTTCGCCGCATCGACACGGCTCATCTGCCCAGCGCCGATGCCAAGGGCTTGGTCCTTGGATGTAAAGACGATCGCGTTGGATTTAACATGCTTGCAAACTCTCCAAGCAAATTGAAGCGCCTGCAGTTCGTCATCGTTCGGTGAACGTTTTGTGACAATATCGGCCTCCCGGACATCCTCAGAGCTCGTGTCCCGCTTCTGGACGAGAAGACCATTTCGAATATCGCGCACATACCATCCCGCACTTACTGGATCGGTTTCACCGAGTCCCGGGAGTTCAAGCAGTCGGAGGTTCTTCTTCTTTCCAAGAACGCTCCTCGCCGCATCGTCGAATGATGGCGCAACAATGACTTCGAAAAAAGTCTCCGATATTATCTTCGCAGTTGGTTCATCGACCGGCTTGTTGACTCCAATAATTCCTCCAAATGCGGAGAGTGGATCGGTGGCGACCGCCTTTGCCAAAGCATCGGAAAGTGAGCCTTCTGACGTTGCAGCACCACATGGATTTGCATGTTTCACGACGACAGCTGCATACGGCATATCCGCGAACTCCGACACCATACCCAGGACGGCATCCGCGTCCATGATGTTGTTATAGGAGAGTTCCTTCCCCTGAAGCTGCTTCGCATCTGAAATCGACGGCTTGTCCATACCATGCGGACATTTGTAAAATGCCGCCTGTTGATGTGGGTTCTCACCATATCGAAGGTTCTGAACCAAATCGAAGGTCATCCCGATCTTCGTAGGCATCGAAAGCCTTTCCTTTGAATCATCCCAAGTTGTAAAATAATTTGTGATCGCTGAGTCATAACTCGCCGTTGTTGCGAACGCCTTCTTCATCAACCTGAAGTGAGTGGGTGCCCCAAGAGAATTATCGTTGGAATCCATCTCGGATAGGATCGATGCGTAATCGGACGGTTCGACTACTACCGCCACATCGTTATGGTTCTTGGCAGCCGCCCTTACCATCGTCGGCCCACCGATATCCACATTTTCGATCGCATCCTCAAATGTGCAATCCGGCTTAGAGATCGTCTCCTCAAATGGATATAAATTTACAACGAGCATATCGATCGGCAGAATATCGTTCTCCTTCATCTGCCCCTGATGTTTCGCGTTGTCCCTCATCGCGAGTATTCCACCATGGATCTTCGGATGAAGCGTCTTTAACCTTCCATCCAGAATTTCTGGTGATCCCGTGTAGTCGGAGACCTCAATCACAGGCACACCCTTCTCCTTGAGAAGCCTTGCTGTACCACCTGTGGAGATAATTTCGACACCGCGTTCACTAAGGCCCTTCGCAAATTCGACGATCCCATCCTTATCGTAAACGCTGATGAGAGCTCTCGATATCTTCGACATCACACCTCCAAAATGTTGATAATTATTTTCCAACCAGACTTGTAGCGCCCGATCCCATAAAGCGCTTAATGTCATCATCCACAAACCTGAATCCGGCGCCGACAAACCAATCGGGCTTTGGCCCACTGTTATTGATCATATCATCCACGCCGCTGGTCAGATAGATATTTGGCAAAATATTTAAATCCGCACCAGCCTTCAAATGGGGTCTCTCGCCGAATCTCGTTGAAAAATCATATGCCGAAAAGTGAAGCGATACAGGTCCCTTGTAATAATCCAAACCGAAACCACCGGTCGATTCGATAATTCCACCACGAAGCTGTAGGTCATAAAATTTCTTCGCTAGCTGCGCGGAGAACCTAATCTTCTCACGATCGATCGTAGCAGTTTCAGTGGTAACCTGCGTAGTATTGTTGCCCACAGTAACATCGGTTGTCCGCTGCACATGGCTAGGCCTGGGATCGGGATCGGTAACGACTCCCAACAACAACGCCTTATCCGGAGATGGCCTGAGTGCAAGATCTATGTAATGTTTGAAATCGTGTGTCTGGCCCAGAAATTCAGCATGATATCCGATTTCCGTTTCGAGCTTCCTGAATCCACCGAGTGCTTCGTTTAAGTTGTCCACCGCCTCGTTGAGCTTGTCGACCGTCTCATCGTCATTTACGAGTCTGCCTATAGTGCCCTTACCCTCGTCGATCTTTCTCGTGATCGATGCGATGCGTTCAGCCGACTCCTCGACATCGGCTTTTCCTCTCGCAACAATTTCGCGAAGCTGATCCGTCATCTCGGCGAGATTGACGGCAACGCGATCGATATTGCTCTCGTTGCGCAGAGTTACATCCTTTATAGCCTTGGTGAAGGCATCCAAATTCTCTATGATACGATTCACAGGATAGGTGTCGTTGTTTCCAACCATACCCTTAAGAGAGGAGGTTACGTGCTTAATGTCGTTGGCTATAGCATTGAACTGACTGACCAACGAGTTCACATCTCCAGTACGAGCGGTGAAGGCAATTGAACCGTCCTTAGGAATAACCGGCATTTCCGGATCGCCAGGTAGGATCTCCACGTAAGTTTCACCCAGGAATCCACGCGTTCGAAGGACCGCCTGAGAGTCCTCGGTCAGCTTGACATTTTTACCCACCGAAATGATGACCTTAGCTTCCCTTGAATTCAACAGTTCAACATCCTTCACCACGCCGATCTTCACGCCTGCCAATTCAACTGGAGCCTTCTTCTTGAGTCCAGTCGCGTTATCGAAGACGGCTGTGATATCATAGCCTCGGCCGGACACCGAAGTCTTATCACTCACGCGGAGCGTCGCCCACACCATGAGAACTATTATGATCGCGGCAAAGAGGCCGACCTTGACCTCCAAAGAAAGATTTTTCACCTATTCCCCTTTTAAATTTGCCTTCTGCTGCCCAGCCGTTAAAAATTCCGCAACGATCGGATTTGTTGTATTTCTAAATGTCCTCGGCTCAGCACATTCAATAATTCTTCCACCGTGTATCATCGCGATCTGATCACCGATTCTAAATGCCGAATCAATATCATGGCTTATGACCACCGATGTCACGTTTAGCTCTTGTTGCATGGACAAAATCAGGTTGTCAATAGCTAGCGTCATAACGGGATCTAAGCCCGTCGTAGGCTCATCGTAGAGGATAATAGCCGGCTCCAGGGCGATCGCCCGGGCGAGCCCCACGCGCTTTCTCATGCCACCCGACAGCTCAGCAGGCAGCTTCTTTTCGATCCCCTCGAGGCCCACGAGCCTCAGTTTCTCGGCTACTATCCTTGGGATATTGGGCAGCTTCCTCCCCCGATAACCTTCGATCACGGGAAATGCCACATTGTCGTAGACGTTCATCGAGTCGAAGAGGGCTGCGCTTTGAAAGAGCATTCCAAAACGACGCCGAAAGTCATTTAGCTCCGCACCAGCAAGTTCACTTATGTTTGAACCATCTACGATAACCTTGCCATGATCAGGCTTTAGAAGGCCTATGATATGACGAAGCAGAACCGTCTTACCGGTACCTGAAGGGCCGATTATGACCGTAACCTTCCCCTTGGGAATCTTCAGATCGACACCCTTTAAAACCTCAACCCTCCTAAAGCTTTTATGTAAATCGATAATTTCAATCATAAGAAAACTGTGATCGGTGATCAGTAAAATGTTAAAACCAATATGTCTAATCCTGCACGACCCTAGCGCGATATATATTCCAAAATCCAAGTCGTCAGGAAGTAATCCGTAATCAATATTGTAACGGCGGAGAAAACGACCGCTTGTGTCGTCGCCCGACCGACTCCCTTAGCACCACCCTTGGTGTTGAATCCCATAAAGCAACTGATCGCCGCGATCAGGAATCCAAAGAAAGCGGCTTTGATCAGGCCTCCCCAGATATCGTCGCCATCCACGTAGTAATACAACTTGTTCAGGAATGGACCCTGGTCGATGCCTAGGAGATGGATACTCACTATGTAGGAACCCACCACGCCGACGAAGTTGTAGAGCATCGTGAGCATCGGAACCATTATCGTGCATGCTATGATCCTCGGAACAACGAGATATTGAATCGGACTTACGGCCATCGTCTCAAGGGCATCGATCTGCTCTGTAACCCTCATCGTGCCAAGCTCCGCCGCCATTGCAGAACATGCCCTCGCTGTCACCATGATCGCTGCGAAGACAGGTGCAATCTCACGAGTGAGAGACATACCTACCGTAGCGCCCACCATACTCTCCATGTTGAAGAGGGCATACACCCTGCCCGTCTGAAGGGCGAAGACGGCACCAGTGAACACGGATGTAAGCGCAATAATCCACGTGGATTTAACGCCTACGAACTCCATCTGTTTTAGACATTGATCCAGCCGAAACGGTGGACGAACCATCCATTGAAGGGATTCCCATACAAATTTGCACCAATTGCCAAGGGCGAGGACAGCAGAGAGTACGATCTGGCCAAGTGGAGCCAAGATCGGTGATGCCTTGTTTAGTGCTTGTTCGAAGATTTGCATTAAAAAACCTATATTAAAACTTGCGATTTGCGTTACACTATCTCAGATCGCACGACTCATAACCCTTTATACACCCTCGGCATCCTCTTCGAGATGCCACAGAGGATTTCATATGGAATCGTCGTCGCCCACTCCGACACCTCTCGGAGCGTTATAAATTCATCTCCCTGCTTACCAAGTAGGATTACTTCATCGTTCACATTGATATTCGCTATATTCGTAACATCGACCATGATCATATCCATCGTGACACGACCGACCACTTGAGCACGCCGCCCACAAACGAGAACCTCCGCACTGCCCGTGCTGGACCAAGGGTATCCGTCCGCATATCCGATCGGGACTATAGCCAACTTCGTATCCCGCTTCGCCTGAAATACGCCACAATAACTGACGCGAGTCCCAGCTGGGATATGTTTTATAAGAACTGCCTTGCTGTTCAGTCCCATCACAGGTTTTAATTTTTCACTGAGGGGATCGAGCGATTCACATTCGCCATATAAAGCAAGTCCTG
>CAYWIG010000135.1:0-5556 GCA_964458295.1 uncultured Myxococcales bacterium | reverse complement strand
GGACGAAGATGAATCCCCCTCGGAGTATGAACAGGAAGCGGCAGAGGCAGAGAAGATAGCAGATGAGAATGCAAAGGCACAAGCTGAAATAATTGACCGCATTACCCGTGGCAAAAAAGATTCATTACAGCTTGAACTCGATGACCTAAACGAAGGAGATGACCGAACCGAACCCGATGACGGAAACGAACCCGATGACGGAAGCGAACCGGATGACGGAAACAATGGAGGCAGTAACAATAACGGAAATAATCATCAGACAGATGGCAACGGACCGATCATAACCACGACAGAAGACAAAAAAGAAGGGAACTTCACATGGGGAACCATAGGTGCCTTATGGTCAGCTACGAATGACGGTTTTAGCGCGTACGGTGGTCACAATTTTGGTTCAGATGAAGATTTCTTCGTAGTGGGATGGTATGCCTCCCTTTCAAACGACTATGGTGTCTCCGGAGGTTTTGGTGTGGGAATCACATTCATGCCAACTCCGGATGCAAACGTACCATCCGGTATTTGCGGTGGTTTCGGTGCGGCTGCATCCCTCTGCTTCTCCACGCAATCGGATGAGGAAAAGTGCAAGAAGAAGAAAATGAAATATTGCATGATGGCTCAATGCACCGATGAATATCTAAATTCAGGTTGTGGCAGCGATGGAGATGGAACGGGTGCTATCAACATCACGCAGATGCCTGGTTACGGAAATACAGACCCGTTACCAGAAGATGTAAATCCGACACCGCCGGATGACGACGATCCATGTGATAGTCTAGCGCCATACATCGGAGGAAAACCCAGCAAGGAATGCTGCGATGAAAAACCCAACCACCCAGGATGTGGTGACCCGATAGATATAAACCCGAACACTCTTGTATCAAATCCGGGAATACAATCGCCGACTATCGATCAAAATGTAGGACGTAACTTACGAAGACCTAATTGAAATTAAGCTGCAAAATAGCAAATTACATAGATAACTACGAACCCGCGGCGCTGGAACCCCAGGTTATATAGACGGGGTAACTGAACCATATCATCCCCTGCGTATATTTCGAATACACACCCTTTATTTTCCACCACACTGCTTCTTAATTCTCGCTAGAAGTTTCTCCTTCACCTCTTGAATCTGCTCGCGGGTTACGCTGAAGGTGGCAAGGTCTACACCGCAAATTTCCGGAACGTCCTCGTTTCTCTGAATACCCTCCGACTTAAAACCCAGATGATCACAGAGGGTGGTTGATCGAATGTTATCGGCCAACATCTGAAAATCGATGCGATCGATATCCGTCGTTTCATATAGATATTCGCCCAAAAGCAGTCCAGCTTCTGCCGCGATACCACGCCCCCAGTATTCACATGCAATGATAGCGCCGAGATTAGCATAGCCATTTTCGCGATTTATATGACGACAACCGGCCACGCCGATCAACTCCTTCGTAGCGTTCAATTCGACGGAGCAGTGAATTGCCGAGCCCTTCTCCTGCTGTTTTCGGCGGACTGCAATGTACTCCTGAATAGTCCTTTCGTTCCATCCCTCTTTAGGCCTAATAGTAGAGAGGTGCTCCATCGTCTTTTCATCCAGAAAGATCTCCAACAAGCGCTCGTCATCATTCGGCGTAGGTGGACGTAGAGTGACTATCTTTCCAATTAGAGTTAAATCCATCGGAATCATTGTCATTTGTTATCTCCTAAAATTCGGGATTTATGAAGTATATATCGCTATTGAAAACGGAGTAAAGTGCATTGATTTTACTTTGTGGACCGGAACTTGCTTGGATCGGGATTTCAAACATCAATTGTTACGAAAGTCTTTAAAGGGATTCTTCAGAAGTTCTTCGATGATATAAAAGGCTACAGCTGTGATCGCATACTCACCACCGTTCACACAATAGACGACTCGAGGTCCTTTTGCTGCATCCTGATCGATCCAAAGACGGGCGTACACGAAATCCTTCGTCTCAGCATTGACATATTTATTGGGCGTCTCGCCCGTAACAACTTCCAGTGAAAAGCCCGGTTCCGAACCTGCAGGTATCAGATCGGTTCCACTTTCCACGCCTCCCGACGTGTCAGTTCGATGCGAATCGAATGTCTCCGACTGATCCTTACCAACTGCCAAATACTTCTCCTCACCACTCTCTACAATGTAGTGTGAAGGAATAGCCGATACAGTATGGTAACCGGATGATGGTTCATCCATGAGCCACCTTACGCTTCCATAATAACAATCATATCGCTTCTTGCCCGCTACCAGGGGAAGGTCGATTGCAATTTCAGTATCGTCATCGATGCTGATTTTATAAGCCTCGTTTGGATCGTTCGTACCATTCTCAGCACCGTAAAACGTATTTAGAAAACCACGTGCCCTATCCTTTGAAAAACAGGGACCTGTAGGGGTTATCTCGGTAGCTCCAAGAATATATTCGCCCGCCGGGATGGAGGTGAATGAAGCCTCACCATCCTCACTCGTAACGTTAAATCTTCCAATACCGGACGTTGTGTCTATCAAAGCGAGTTGCACCTCTTTTGCAGGACTATTCTCGAGCGTCGCCGTTACATAAATTTCTCCGCCGCGATAGTCGGCTGCAGGATACAATTGTCTTATGGCATCCTGGTCATCCAGCGGAAACATCGACTGGAATGGATCCCTGCGATAACTCATAATGCTTCCAGAAACCGGGGAATGGCCGAGGCCAAGAATATGACCGACCTCATGAAGAACCACACTATAGAGCGATCCCTTCTGATCGTTAAAATAATCGAGCAACCGCGTGTTGATATTGACGACACCACCGATCACCTGTCCATCTTCATTATAATTCTGTCCCGCGATTCCAGCCGGGGCGCCCTCTTTATCTTTAAGAATCTCGTTGTCGAGGCTTATGAAGATCACTCCATCCGCCACATCTCTTTTAATTTCCCTTGGACCGTACAGACCGTCACTCACAAATGAAAGATCGACACCCTCAACCGACTGCCATGTTTCGAAAACCCGCTCTATCTCCCGCAGGATCTCTGGCGGAGTTGAAACACTGGTCCCGCTTTGCTTATCGTATATAGTTTCACTTATCCGATACTTGAAGGGAAGGAGCGAACGATCCATCGGTTTACCTATATTCATCGCATGTAAGTGGGTTACAGCCGAAATCGAAAAAACCAGAGACATCAGGGTGACTGCAATTGGACGCATAGCGCCCTCCTTTCTCACTCCCTCGGGTGTCTCCCCGCTGTCGTTTCTATTATCGGCAAAAAAGCGAGAAAGGTTGTGTGGTATTTTGCTGATATTTTCTTATCCTACAAGATGGGTATTTGTCAGAAACATCTATGGAAGAGACCTCCGGATAGAGGTAACCTACTGATATATCAAGCAGTTACAAACATTGCCCAACCTTCAGCTTAAACCGCTCATACCCATCACACCATGAATTGTGCGGGCTGGATTTACAGCCGGCCGAACCTTCGGCCCATCCGGTCGTTCGATAGGTATAGCCATTCTTCTTTAGGAAGTAGATACTGCTAAAATCCTTTCGACCGAAGAAATCCTTCCATGCTTTGACAGATCCCTTTTTCAAGTCAGGTGTTCCATACGATGGCTTCCATGAATCCCCGACCTTGATGTCACCCTTAAAGACCTTCGTAACCTTTCCAGTCTTCAAGGTTTTCTCAATTTCGGTTTGAGGTGGTTCGTATCCCTTATCCAAAGCACTCTTCGGATACACACCTCGAACATCGAAGTGCATCTCAAAGACGAGATCGGCATCTTTAACCTTTTCACACAAATCCCTATGTGGACCAGCATGAGCCGTCGTAGAAAAAAGAATTAACAAAATCACAGTTAAGCATACTTTTTTATCCATATAATCCTCAGTTCAGTTCTTCAAAATACGTCATGATTTTGTCACCTACGGTGGTAATTTTCACCCACTATAGAATAATTGCATTAAGCAAATCAACAGGTTAGAAGCTCCAATATGTGGCACATAGCTTGCTTATATAAAACGATGATGAGGTATATATCAAATTTTATACTAATTCTTCTATGGGCATTTGTGGCCTGTTGTAGCGGTGCAACCCCAACCACCCCCGCGGAGATACCCACAACCGTGGAATATGCCGGATCGCAGATGGTCGTTCAGATGGAGAACACGATCAATCTCACAGCGAACGCGGATTTTACGGATGGCGAGGTAAATTTCACAAATCCTGCAACTGGGGAGTTGGACACGGAGGGCGTGTGTGGCACCACGACGATCGATGGAACCGAAATCACGATTGAGGGTGGATCCGATTGGCCAAATCTTCAAGCGATGTGTACCGCCTGTTTTGAGTATGATGGCGCATGCCTACCCGTAGAATTTTCAATCGATTCATCAATCAGCGCTTCCCCTGCAAGCTCGGCAAAAACCTCAGCTGCGGACAACGATGAGGAAATGAGGGTCGATACAAATGTTAATCTCGGCTATGAGATATACACCAGCAACGACATCCAATCCGGCAGCGTCGATGTCGACGTCGACAGAATTAGAATGGTTTATTACGAATCAAACATAGATCAGAGCGATCCTACAATTGAACAACACATGTGTGGAGTGCTGAATTCTGACGACGCAAAGGTAGCCTATTTCATGAGCTCCGATGAACTGAGGACCATCGATGAAAGTTCATACACCCTGATTACTTCATCCTCAGTCAGTGAATTCACCGACGCTTATGTCGGCGTTGGGAATGACTCCAACGATATTAGGAGGGTGGCGATACTGGCACAGGGAAACTACTGCGATCCTGATTCACCCCTTGTCTGTGGGCTGATGCTCGTTCTGTCTATCGACAGCATTGAGGTTGCCTCTACATTTGTAAGGGATATTAATCCCTTTAGTCTCGCCCCTCCCCTCTTCGATTCCAACGGCGATATCCAGTTCATCTATGCTAAAGATAATTCTTCAGTACATCATATGAAGTGTTCCGTTGACGGAGATTGCACCACTACGGATGTCGTCTCCGGCACAATCGGTGATCAGGCAGTTATGGTCCTATACGGTGCTGAGGCACACATCGCTTATCAAGATGGTTCTGACATATTCACGATAAGCGTAATCGATGGAAGCATAGGCACCGCCGTTCAGTGGTCCAAAGCATCGCCTGAAACCGGGGATGCATCGAGCCCCGAAATAGACATGTACAATACCGACCGCGGTCCGAGGTTTATGGTTAATTGGAAATACGACAGGACGCTAAATATGTATTCGGCGGTGAGTGCTTACACTGATTCAACTATGGCGCCAGGTGAAGCGGTTCGAATAAATGCCCAGGACTCCTCATCGGCAACCGGAGGAAGCGGAACAGCTGTCGTCTCACTCTCCGGCAACGTTCACTTCGGATATGTAATAAATGAGGGAGAGAGCGATGCAAGCATCTGGTATCGAAGGGGAGCGATAGAACAGGATTCCGATACGGGATTATATACGATATCGCTGACCGATCCCATAGAACTGCCCGATTCGATTGCAAAAGAGTTATCTGGTGATGCTCTGATAACTAGATTAGGAATGTATTACG
>CAYWIG010000134.1:0-5584 GCA_964458295.1 uncultured Myxococcales bacterium | reverse complement strand
AGTGGCGGGTGAGGGGAGGCCCCTCCTATTCATCAACGGTCTCGCCGGGGATACGAGGGGGTGGGAGTTCATGCTTCCGTATCTCACATCCTCCTTTCAATGCATCACATACGATATGCGGTGCGCAGGCAGGAGCGATAAGCCAAACGAGCAGGTGACAATTCCCGTCTATGCCGAGGAGGCGTGCGCGCTTCTGAATCATCTTGATATCAAACAGGCCGATGTTCTCGGTTTTTCCTTGGGCGGGATGATCGCGATGGAGCTTGCGATGGTTCATCCTGAAGCCATCGACAATCTGATTCTCCTTGCTACGATGCCTTATTTCAGGGGTCCATATCCGATTCCCGATGAGACATTGAAGATGATGAATAGAACTGATGTCTGTCCTGAACTTCTGACGGAGGTATATGAATCTATATTCGGTCACGACTACAAGAAGAAGGCTTCGGTCGCCGACTTCATCAGTTTCCGTCTGACGGACGATATGTCGCAGCCGGCCGATGCTTATCTGAATCAGCTCAAGTCAGCTACGAAGCATGATATGTGCGATCGAATCAAGGATGGAATTAAATCTCCGACGATAATATTTGCGGGAGATGACGACCATCTGATTCCACCTGAAAACGCCAAGTGGTTGCAGGAGAATATAAATAATTCAAAATTGTTTATACTTGAGGGAATGGGCCATATGCTGCCTATCGAAGCACCGGAAGAAGTATCGAAAACAATCAAAGAAAACATAGGGAAGGTGGTAGGATGACGAATTATCGCATGCAGACGGGTCTCTTCCTGATTATTGTATTGGCGTTTATCGCCGTAGGATGTCAATCACGCAAAGCGAATGATGAATTAAGACCGATATTGGAAAAATCGTACAGTTCCTTTTTGTCAGCATGCCGGTCAGGTGATGAGGAAACCGTTAAGACCAATGTAGCAGCAGCTTCATTTACACGTATGCAAAATCATTATAAGTCGATCAAAAAGCCACTGACTTCCAAGGTGTTTAAGGGTTGGGTGGAGAACCACGAAGACCTTTCTCAGTTCACTTTCACCAAGGTGTTTCATAAGGGAGATACCGCAGGGCTTCTGTATACGAAAGATTTCAAAATGGATGGAAAGGCGATGGTGACTTTCGCATTCATCAAATTCGTTCGCGAAGGAGACAGGTGGAGGTTTTATTCCCGGATGGATGAGGATATGAATAGGGTGGGTGTTGATGGATCGAAGGCAGTGTTTGCCCTCAAGTCGTTACCGGCGACGCTCGCTATCGATGGAATCGTGCCTCAAGTTCCTTCTTCCGTTAAAGCGGTCGGAGTTGTTGGAATGTTGGACGTTGTCTCGTATGGTTATCACACGCTCGTATTCATAAACGATGTGAAACAGGCGGATGTGACGGGAAAGAGCATATCGGGTGTAATTCAAGGCGGATTGAAGTCAGGAAAAAATAAGATCAAAATAATTGCCGATGCGACGGGTGATAAAAGAGATTTTACACCTGAGGTTACGGTTCGTACACAAAGAGCTGGCAAATATATTGATAAGGTGTTTTCTTTTACCCCTAAGTCCAATGCAGAGGGGACACATCAGTTCGTCTTTTCGGTAAAATAGCATCGGCATTGCTATATATGCTTATGATTATCCTTCATAACAGCCTGTAATCTATTCCTTTTTTGGTTATTTGTTTCTTTTTTCAAGCTTCTCCCTAATAAAATCCGGGCCCCTGCGTTAACAGGGTATATGGCCATTTTTGGAGGATAGATGATGGATAAAAATAAAGCCGAATGGATCCGATGGGCTGTTACGAAATATGAGGGCAAGTTGATGCGATACGCAATTTCTCTAGTCGGAAATATAGAGAAAGCCAGGGAGATAGTTCAGGAGACCTTCTTCAAACTCTGGAAACAGAATAGAAGTAAGATCGATGATTATTTGCTTCCCTGGCTCCTTCGTGTGTGCAGAAACCACGCCTTCGACGTTCTCAGAAAGGAGAAGCGTATGGAGAACATTAGTGATGAACAGCTGCTGGAGGATAAAGACGCGATCTGTCAGGATGAGGATCTCTGTAAGCGCGAACGATTTGATACTGTAAAACAAGCGATGCAAGGACTTCAAAAGAAACAACAAGAGATATTGATCATTAAGTTTCAAAACGACCTCAGTTATAAAGAGATCTCGGAAGTTACAGGCTATACCGTATCTAATGTCGGATTTATCATGCATGAGGCCATCAGTAACTTGAGAGAAGTTTTAAAGTCTTAGGAGGCTTATATGAATAAATATAAAGACGATTACAGATTGACTGCATATATCCTTGGTGAACTGGACGGCGACGAGAAGGCCGCGTTTGAAGCGGAGGTCGAGAGAGATAGTTCGCTTAAGGAGGAGTTGAATAAACTCTCATCGACGATACAGAAGGTTGAAGGTGAGCTCAAAGATGAATCGCTACCACAGCTCGCAAATGGTCAAAGGGAGGAGGTCGAAGCTGGTCGTAGGAGCACAAAACGGTCGTGGTTTAAAGTTCCTACATTCAGAATTGGCCTTTCACTCGCTACAGCTGCTGCGATGGTTTTGATGGTCATCATTATAGCGCCTCACGTCACGAAGGATGCCGATGATGATAACCCCAATATTCAACATGTTGCGGAGGAAGGTAAGGAGGAGGCTGAGATAGATAGTTCGATAGCTGCCCCTGAGCCGTCGAAAATGGCGAATATAGCCTCTTCTGAAAGGGGGCTGATACCACCTTCCGCGTATAGGAAAAACGGTGGTATGGCAAAGCGTAGAATGGCCGGTTCGATGACGTTGGGATTTGATGCTGCTGCACCCGCCCCTCGCCATCCGCAAGGGGATCCATCGGGGTTTGGAGATGTGAAGCCATTCAACACCGAGAGATATAGCAGGATCTATGAGAATGAATTTATCATGACCGATACGGATCCAAGGTCTACCTTCTCAATCGATGTGGATACTGCTTCATACGCGAATGTCAGGCGTTTTTTAAACCAGGGCACGTTGCCGCCTGCCGATTCCGTAAGGACCGAGGAGATGATCAACTACTTCAAGTATAGCTATCCGGCGCCGAAGGGCGATGATCCCTTTTCAGTTAGTGTAGAAACTGTGTCATCACCATGGAACGATGATTACAAGCTGGTTCGAATCGGAATCAAGGGCAAGGATATCGACTGGACGAAGAAGCCGAAGAGTAATCTCGTGTTTTTGATCGATGTGTCCGGATCGATGTCGGCTGGAAATAAATTACCGCTCCTCAAGAGGAGTATGATGCTGTTGACGGATCAACTCACAAAGGGCGATAGGGTTTCGATCGTCGTCTATGCGGGATCTTCCGGCCTTGTCTTGAAGCCGACGAACAGTAAGAAGAAGATCGCTGAAGCGCTAGAGAGATTGGATGCTGGCGGATCGACAAACGGCGGCGCTGGAATCGAACTCGCCTATAAGGTCGCAAGCGATAATTTTATCAAGGGAGGTATCAATAGGGTGGTTTTGGCAACCGATGGTGATTTTAATGTTGGAAGCACCGATGAGGGAAGCCTGACGAGGCTTATTGAGAAGAAGGCGAAGAGCGGCGTATTCCTTTCGGTGCTGGGTTTTGGAATGGGCAATTATAACGATTCTACGATGGAGAAGCTGGCCGACAAGGGTAACGGAAACTACTCGTACGTCGATAGCTTCCAGGAGGCGAAGAAGGTATTGGTCGAACAGCTCGCCGGAACGATGATAACGATAGCGAAGGATGTGAAGATTCAGATCGAATTCAATCCAGCTGCTATAAAATCGCATAGATTGATCGGTTACGAGAATCGGAAGCTTCAGCATCATGAGTTTAATGATGATAAGAAGGATGCGGGCGACATCGGCGCCGGGCATACAGTTACGGCTCTCTATGAGATAGTTCCAGTAGGGGCTAAGGTTGATGTTCCTGATGTGGATCCCCTTAAATACCAGGGAAACGCCAAGATCTCAAATCCTGTGAACAAGGAGCTCATGACGGTAAAACTGCGTTACAAGAAACCGGATGGCAAGAAGAGCAAGCTCATAACCGTTACGGTCAACGACTCGGGTGAGAGCTTTAAGGATGCAGGCGTGGATATGAAATTCGCGTCCGCCGTAGCGTCCTTTGGAATGCTGCTCAGGGATTCCAAGTATAAAGGGAGCTTGACGTTCGAGGATGTTGTTAAGATGGGTAAGGAGGGTAAGGGGCAGGATGTAAGGGGCTATAGAGGCGAGTTGATCAGATTGGTTGAAATTGCGAAGTCCTTGAAATAATCGCCGATGGCATTAATTTGTTTCCAAAAAAATCCACGGGCATCGTCCCGTGGATTTTTTGCAATGATAGTGTAACGATAAAACAAAAACTACTTGGTAGTTTTTGTTTTATTCCACCTTAAACGTTATCGAGGTCATCTCCATCCCGTTGTTGTCGGTATCATGCATCCTGAAATCATACTCGCCAGGTTTTTGTGGGGCCTTGAAGGTCATAAGTCCAGCAGTCTTCTTCTTAAGATATTGATACGACAAGTCATGTTGGTCGTTGGTTCTCTCATTTCCATGTGGAACGCTGCTCGGAATGATACCGATCCACGCATTTGGGGCGAAGGTCGGAGGGGCGGTGAACTTCACCTGAATCGCCTCCTCGGGTTTGAACGTATTTTTATTCAACGTGAGTGAGGAGTCGGGCAGTTCGCCCTCTACGGTGAAAGTTATGGATGCAACCTCTTTGCCGCTGTTATCGGTATCGTGCATCCTGAAATCATATTTCCCTCTTCCCACTGGTGCCGTAAACGCCATCGTTCCAGAGGTTGAATTGTTTAGATATTGATATGTGATATCATGAAGGTCATTGGTCGTCTCATCGCCGTGTGGAATGTTTGATGGGATGATACCTATCCATGCATTTCTCGGGAATTCCTTCGATCCAACGTATGTCACTATAATTTCCTCTCCGGGTGTGAAGGAGGTCTTTTTCAAAGTGACCTTGGGTTTTGACGTGCAGGCTGAAAAGACGACTGCAGAGACTAACGCCATAATTAGGATTGATAGTTTGAAATTCATATTTTCCTCCCTGTATTGACGGAAGGTTATCGCCTGAATTTGAAATGACAAGTGGAAAGGGAGGTGATGGTTTATACGGCCTTTAGGGCCTATGTCACGCATGCTGCCCAGCGGTAAAACCTGATGACCAGGCCCATTGTAAATTGTAGCCGCCAAGGTGTCCTACAACATCGAGAACCTCGCCGATGAAGTATAGTCCCTTGACCTTTTTGGACTCCATCGTCTTTGAAGAGATATCCTTGGTGTCTACGCCGCCCTTCATCGCGTGGGCTCTCCTGTATCCTTCCGTTCCGGCTGGGGTAATTCTCCATTCGTGAAGTTCTTTGCAGATGTTCTGTAATTTCTTTTCGGAATAGGAGTTGAGTTGCTCACTCAGATCGTGAATTTCACACAATGTATGTGCGAAGGATTTATTGATGTGTTGGGTTAGGAAGTTCTTGATCAGCATCTTTCCAGAATTATCACGTTTATCGAGTATCAATGAATGAATATCTATGTTGGGAAAGATGTCTAT
>CAYWIG010000133.1:5161-5588 GCA_964458295.1 uncultured Myxococcales bacterium | reverse complement strand
TCCTCCCTCTGTTTAGCCAGATGTTGCACTTGTAACTTGAATATACGTTTCTACCCCTTATAACCTATTAGATTTATATAGGTATTGAACCCACATGACATTTTTTAAATTTATAAAAATAATCAATGTCCACCCAAGAGGCGAGTGAATTCAAGTTGTTATGTGGGCAGGAAACGTCCCCTAGAATATACGACGGATTTGGATCATCCTTTTGGATACCTGAATACGATCGCAAGGATTGCAAAGACCGCCAATGCAAAGGGATACCAAGCGTACGGTATGATCGTAAAAGGTGAGAGCTTTGCAAGTCCGCCTATTAGAAGAAGCTGCGCGCCGTAAGGTATGACACCTTGCCAAACACATGAGAAGACATCGAGAATGCTCGCCGACCTCTTCGCGGATATATTGAATTTACCTGAGATCTTCT
>CAYWIG010000133.1:4855-5150 GCA_964458295.1 uncultured Myxococcales bacterium | reverse complement strand
AAAGATATCCGCTATCGAGACGAGTCCGCCTATTCCAAATTCGGCGCTCCTCTTTCCCTTGAGAAGCTTTTGAAATTTTCTGAGTATGTAATCGAGTCCTCCATGTTCAGTAGCGAGCGCAGCAAGTCCCGCCACGAGGACAGCGACAAAGAAGACCTCGGCCATACTTATAAATCCATCGTATGAGACCTTTCCAAACTGGACGAAGTCCATCGAACCGGATGCGACACCTATCAATGTTGCGAAGAATATTCCGATCATCAGAACCGCTATTACATTCAAACCCATCAGGGCG
>CAYWIG010000133.1:0-4845 GCA_964458295.1 uncultured Myxococcales bacterium | reverse complement strand
TTGAAGATATGAGGCTTCGTGCAGAAGGGAAACGTTTTCACAATCGAGTATTCATAGATACTATCGGCGACGACCGGCTTGCTGAAGATGAAGAGTAAGACCAAGACGACGATGGCAGCCGGAATAGCGATCTTGAGATTCATGAGCATCTTCGATCGCATATCGCATCCTTGGCTGCCGGTCGCCGCGATCGTCGTGTCCGATATGATCGAAAGGTTATCCCCAAACATCGCGCCGCCGAGTACCGCCCCCATCATGAGCGGCATAGGCACGCCGGCCTTCTGAGAGAGCCCTATCGCTATCGGCGCAACAGCGCCTATAGTTCCCATCGATGTTCCCATCGCAAGCGATACGAAGCATGAAATTATGAATACACCTGGAAGGATGAGCCTCCCGGGTAGAAAAGATAATCCCATATTCACCGTCGAATCAACGCCACCCATCGCCTTCGTGACACTAGCGAATGCACCGGCGAGCATGAATATGAGACACATTATGATGACAGTTTCCTCACCTACACCTTTAGCGAAAATGGAGACGTGACCATGCAGATCCCTCCAGCCAATTGCGAGAGCGACAGCAAAACCTATCAGAGCACAGCTTGGAGCTGGAAACTTATAAAACGCAAATTCCTCACCCTTTAGCGTAAGATACAGTCCGATCCCGAAGTAAAAAGCTAGGAACACTATGAATGGAATGAGCGACTTGAATCCGCCCTTTTTCGACATCTCCACATTCCCTCCATTTTCAGTGAATAGTGGATAGTGAATAGTTAGTAATAAAATAGATCTCATATCTTGCTAACTACTATTCACTAATCACTATTCACTGCTCTTCCTACCCTCCCCCATTATCTGATATCTTCTCACCATCTTCAGATGTTCGGAAAGATCTTTTGAAAAGTGATGAGTGCCATCGTTTTTGGATACAAAATAGATATATTCCGTCTTCTCAGGCTTTAAGGCGGCCTTCAGGGAGGCTTTCCCCGGATTGCTTATCGCACCCGGCGGAATTCCCCTATGCACGTACGTATTGTAAGGGTGAGGATTTGAGATATCGCTCTTTCTGATGTTGCCATTAAAGTTCGGCAGACCATAGATGATCGTCGGGTCGCTCTGAAGCGCTATCCCTTGATCGAGGCGATTTACGAACACGCCCGCAACGAGTGGTCGCTCGGCATCGACGCCAGTCTCCTTCTCTATGATCGATGCGAGCGCAACCACATCCTTCTTCGTCCTGCCTTCCAGCGCCGACTCATTTTTTACAAGCTCCTTCCAAGTATTCTTAAACTGATCCGTAAGACGCATGATCAGATCCTTCGCCTTCAACGGATAGCCTACGCGATAGGTTTCGGGGAAGAGATACCCCTCAAGCGATGGGGAGCCTTCAAAACCGAGTTCACTTATCAACTCCTTGTTCTTCGCAAGTTTTATAAAATTACCGGGAACCTGATCGCTCTCCAAGTAGGGTTTCCCCTCCAACGCCTTCGCAATATCCTTTATCGTCCAACCCTCG
The DNA here is from genome assembly GCA_964458295.1 of uncultured Myxococcales bacterium. Taxonomy (GTDB): domain Bacteria; phylum UBA10199; class UBA10199; order 2-02-FULL-44-16; family JAAZCA01; genus JABGOS01. The sequence continues at coordinate 3,330 of CAYWIG010000133.1, read as the reverse complement.
ATGACCGTAAATTCATACTGCCTCACATCCCCACTTGCGAGTTTGTTTATGGTTGCGATCATGGTCGATCCTGCAGGTATATCATATGTGCCGGCCTTGAGATCACCACCCAATCCCTTCAGACGAACATATATTTCAAAAATGCGTGGAGTTTTAATAACCCCCTTCATCGCAAGCTGGTCGGCCATCATCCTGACTGAGGTTCCAGGTGGAATATTCACGGCAACCTCCTCGGGAGATTTCCATTTTGTTATCGCAATATAGAATGAGGCGCCGAGGATTATCCCGCCTATTATTACCAACAGAAAAAGGACGCTTATAAATTTTTTAACCATCTTATCCCTCCGTACTTTCACCGACATCGGTAGATATTCCCTTTACCTCCAAGTAATCCTGTAAAATCACTATAGCGGCCATCTTGTCGATAACGCGCTTCCTCTTCTTTCGGCTGACATCGGCCTCTATGAGCCTCTCCTCGGCTGTAGCCGTTGAATATCTTTCATCCCACAACTCAATCTCAATATCCAACCCAGATTTTTTGAGATGGGTTTTAAATTTTTCAACAAAAACCTGAACCTTTTTGGCGGCAGGCCCAATACCACCCTCCTCATTCAGCGGAAGTCCTGCGACGATTCTTTCGGCCTCCAACTCGCGGCAGATTTCACAGATTCGCTCCATATCCTTCTTATTGCCCTTCCGTTCGATCACCTCCAGCCCTTGCGCCGTCCATCCGAAGGGATCACTCGCAGCTACGCCGATTCGCTTGGAACCTATGTCTAAACAGATGATTCGCATATTATCCGTGTTCGAGTCCTTTGGTATTGCAAAAATGGCCCAGTCTCGCCTTTTGGTCAAATGGAATGTTTCGTGCGCACGTTCTGCGTGTTTGCGTTGGCTATATGAGAATTTTAACGCGAACGTACAGAACACGAACACTCGAACACTACACTTGATTTTACCCTGGAAGCACGGCATCCATACGCCCATGGAACGCGTATGGCTAAAGATTCATGGCAGGGTTCAGGGTGTCTTCTTCAGAGTCAACACGAGGGATGAAGCCCTTAAGTTGGGGGTTAACGGATTCGTCAAAAACACGCCGGACGGATGCGTGGAGGTCGTAGCTGAGGGCGATAGGGAGAGGTTAGAAAGTCTTATAATGTGGTGCAAACAAGGCCCTTCCCTGGCCAGAGTCGATCAGGTAGAGATCTCCTGGAGTCAGGTGAAAGGTGACCTGACCAGCTTTCAAATTGCCTGACGATAAGGGTTTGCCAGCTATTGGTATCGATTGACATACATCGACCTGAGATTGTATAAGTCACGATCAAACTAACGACGGAGGGGAGATTATGAAGAGATTTACAACACTACTAGCCGCAGTTATCGCCATCTCATTTTTGACGGGTTGTGGCAGCAGCACGTCATCCGGCAAGGTCCTCGTGGACATCAACGGAAACAAGATAACCGAGGGTGACCTCGATTTCCTGGGTGAAATAAATCCCAGGATCAAAGCACAGATATCGAGTCCGGCAGGTAAGAAGCGCATCCTCGACAATCTCGTGGATCAAGAGGTTCTGTATCAGGAAGCGGTAAAGGAGGGGATAAATCGTGATCCCAAGGTCAAGGCCAAGGTCGACCTCTACAGGAGGGTTATAATCGCCCAGTCCCTCGTGGAGGATCAAATAGAGAAATCTGCAAAGAAGTATTATGAGGAGAACCCTGGGGATTTCAAGAAGATCAAGCTTTCGCAAATCATGATCAAATACGCCTCACCCGAGGAAATCAAGAAGGTCAATAAGTCCAAGAAGAAAAAGAAGAGGAAGAAAAACTTGCACACCGAGGCACAGGCACTTGAAATCATCAAGAAGCTGAAGGCACAGATAGATAAGGGTGAGCCCTTCGCGAAAGTAGCGAGAGAGGACTCCGAGGATATAGCGACAAAATCCCGTGGTGGTGATCTAGGTCTCGCATCGAAGGATGATAAGAGACTCATAAACAGGGGGTTGGGCCCACTACTCGACAAGGCCTTCACCATGAAGGTTGGAGAGGTGTCGGGACCGATCAAAACCGCCAAGGGTTATCATCTCGTGAAGCTCACCCGGGGGATTGAACCGGAAACATTCGAGCAGGCCAAGCAGGGGATCATACTCAAGGTGAGGGGTGATGCTAAAAATGACCTCCTATCGCGCTTGAAGAAGGATGCTACAATAGTCTATCCGGAGCAGGAGAAGAAGAAGGCCCTGAAGAAGGATTCGGACAAGGCCAAGAAGAAGGGAAAAGGGAAAAACAAGGGCAAGGGCAAGGGCAAGAAAAAGGAAATAATCAAGAAGAAAGTCGACATCAAAGAGATGATCAAAGGCGACAAGATTAAGATCAAGGAGAAGATCAAGGAGAAGGTTAAAAAAACCAAGTAGTCGACTGCAAATCCGGCACCATAAAGCACGGGTAAATTTAATTTGCCCGTGTTTTTTATGTCTTCATTCATCCCTTGATTCACGCTGTGAGTTGGCATAGAAAGTCCGCAAGATTTCCAAACAATTACTCCTTTAAGGAACGATGACATGAACAAATATATATCCACCATCTTAATATTCTTTGTGATCATCCTTTTTAGCTCCTGCGGCAACAATCAGGCCGAAGAAGATATAACGGATACTGTAGGTAACGTATCGGAGGGCGGCCAGTGCGAAACCGATGCCGAATGCGCTGACGAACTCATCTGTGATAACAATGAGTGCGTTGACAGCGATGGAGATTCACTACCGCCACCTCCCCCCAACTCCACATGCTATATCGGTGGAACGCTCACCCTCCCCGACTCAGTTGACGCTACAGGTGTACCATATAAGGTTGCCATCGATACGGATACGGAATTCAATTTGGACGAAGTAACATCGACAGCGGAAAACTGGTCATCAGGAAATATTCAAGAGTACACTATCAGCATCGACGATATTTCACAGGGGAGTTACTACATATACGCGATGCTCTCCGTCGGCGATGAAAACTATATCGGCTACTTCGGAGAAATAGACGCAAATTCACCACCCGATGCCAATGCTTCAATATCATGCAATGCAGTTTTCGACATTACGCTCGAGGCTACGACTATCGATATACCCGACATCATCATCCCGAAAAGAGCAATCGCTGTAGGAAGTGCGGGTGAAATCCTGTATTCAGATGACTTCGGCGTAACTTGGTATCTTGCAAACTCCGGTACCAACAGCATCCTCAGGGCTGCTAGCCAAGGCGCTGCGGGGCGATGGGTCGTGGTAGGATATGACGGAACGATCATCTATTCCGACGATGACGGAACGAATTGGAACGCTG
>CAYWIG010000132.1:0-5653 GCA_964458295.1 uncultured Myxococcales bacterium | reverse complement strand
ATTCCGCATGCACAACTCCACAAGTGAAAATAGAGATATAGAATATGAGCGTTCTAAATATATATCTCATGGAATCAAACATCGTACATAGTACACGCTTCACTGTTCACTTAAAAAAGTAAGCGATGTCGGCGGAGCCCCGACCGCAATCGGACCTGCATCGACCTGCCACGATTCATTATCTACGAATACAATACCCGGATCGTTGAAGTCCGTTTCTGCAATCAGGATATTTCCATCGCGATCCAGTGTGAAATCCGGGAGATAAAAACCTGGCGATACATAAACCGCGGAATCGATGGCGGTCATCTCGATAGGATCGAAGGCAGCTACTTTTGTATAGTCTAAGAAAGTATATGCGACTTCATCGGACGCTATTCGCACCTCGCCGACGACTCCACCTAGATCCTTGTCGTCGAGGGTGATGCCCTCACTGTCGAATGTCACAGGATCGATGGTCTCAATGCCGCCAGTGTCATCATTGATATCGACGACGAAGTTTATCATCTGACCGGTATTGGCGACGTAAATCGTATCGTTCAATGGTGAGTATGTTATATCGGATGGATTGTATCCATCGAGCTCGATGACTTCAGTCACCTGATCGGTATCGGTATCTATAACGGCAACCTTGCCAGGATAATCCGCCTGAAAAGCGAGCGAGAGATCCTGCATGATCACTAGAAGTTTATCACCAACGAGGACCATCTGGCCGGCTCTTGCAAGTTGATCACCATTTACATCCGTATACTGTGTCAGATCGATCGAACCCAGTTCAGCTCCGGTGATCGGATTTACGATCATAACATCGTCGGAATTGTTGCCATCGAGATGGGCATCCAGTCTAGAGACGTAAGCCTTTGAGTTCGATATGACGTTTATATCCTGAGGGTTTGAGCCGTTACCCACGGAGAAGTTTTTGATGATCGAATAGTCACTCGGATCAATCGTCTGAACCGAAGCGGTGCCACGATTTACTATGAACAGCATGCCAAGGAAGCTTCGAATTAGAGTGTCGGAGCTATCCGATAACAGATGTGGTCCACCCACGGCGTTGTTGTTGCCGGTATCGATCGTCATCAGACTTCCAACTGGATCCAGAAATGATGCAGCGAGGACAAATGGATTGAGGCCGGACGGGATGTTTACATCAGCGCGATTGTCTTCATCATCGTCGTCTTGATCGTCGTTATTGTCCTCCTCATTCGCACTCTCCGAAGCGAACGAGGTCTCCTCACCGCCTTGATCTGCACTATCATCCTGGTCTGCAGTATAGGATCTGCTACCGCACGCCATGATCAGCGACAGCATCATCAATAGAACCAATATCTTTTTCATTCTTTCCTCCTCTTTGTTGTTAGGCTAAATCTTTAGACCTATGTTTCCCCAATAAGATCTTCCTGGCAGGGGATATCCCACAAGATCGCTTATTCGGTCATCCGTTATGTTTCGAACGCTAAACGATGCATCGATATGATCCAGAAAGGTGAATACGATTCCGGATCCAAATATAATTCTATTGTCGACTCGCAGTAAATTCTGCGTGTCGAGGTAGTTGCCTGACATGTAGTCCAAAGTGGAAAATATCTCGGAAGTGATTATCTCGTTCCATTCTCGCCGCCATGCTGCACCGGCATTCAGTTGATGCATAGGTCTCCCTGGAATGAACTTTCCATCGGTAGCAGGTAGCCCACTCTTGTCCTTCGCATGCTGATAGGTGTAGGCGGCCCTGACGTACGCTCCACATGTGAAGTCGATGCGGGTGGCGAATTCTGCGCCTTGGATAAGCGCGCGATTCATATTCATCGCCCTGATCGTAAACTGTGAGGTCTGCACGTATTGAATCAGGTGATCGATATCGTTTCTGAAGTAAAATGCCTCTACATACCCACCTTTGAGGATATCCTCTTCAGGGAACTCTATCGAGAAGCCAGCATCGATGTTCAGAGATTGTTCAGCTTCCAACGTCGCGTTACCGACGATCGTTCCACGATTACCGAAGAGTTCTGAAAAACTGGGAGGCCTGTAGCCGCGATATAGATTGGCCTTGAGCTTAATCCAGTTCGCAGGGATTCCAATGAGTCCCAACTTTCCAGATGCTTGGATATCCGTGCTGTTGTTTTGTTGAATCGTTGGAGATGGTATCGATGGATCCTGATTGGTTAGATGATTGAAGATCGTCTCGAGCCTTGCCGAAGGATTTACAATAAATCTTTCACCGAGAAGAAGGATCTCATCCTCAATCCCAGCTGTTATCCTGTGTCGCTTGCTCGTAGGTCCGCCCTGTGGATTCGCGAGTTTGTTCGTAGGCATATAGAATTCGCTTCTATGTGCTATCAATCCTTTGAGTAGATTATATTTACCTATTGCCGTGGAAAAAGTTGCTTGGTCACCCACGCGAACGGTGTTGTCATCGCTGTTTTGTTGACCGAGTCCGATTTCACCCAGTGGATCGAAGAACTCACTGGAGAGCCAGTCTACAAACAGGGTTGCCCTCACCCCTGCAGTATCGGAAAAGAGTTTCGGTGCATCGTACGATGCCCATGTGATATTTCGCGCGGTCGTCAACCTCGCATTGAGTGAAGTTCTGGTCGCTAGCCCAGGAACGCCCTGATCCTTTCTGAAGAGAATGTCATTGATGGTAAACGTTGAATCTTCGGTTAACTTAATTCCGAGCGAACCGTATGTTCGGACGGTATTGTGATCGTTATTTCTTCGTTTGACTATCTGATCATCATTTGGGTTTGCTGGGGTTCCGTTGTTATCGTTATAAGTAAAATCACCCCTCGATTGATCATGTTCGAACGACAGCCTGAATCCAATTTTTTCAATCGGAGCGTTTGGACCTTCGATGTTCACTCTCATCTTCGTCGTGTTGAAGGAGCCGTATGTGAAATCGCCATCAAACCCCTGTTTCTTTGGGAGAGGTTTGCTCTTCATTACAACTACACCGCCGGCCGATGAATCGGGCATCATACCGGGCGCGCCTCCGCGATAGATTTCAATCTTTTGAATCGCATTGGTGGGGATGAGCGTTAAGTCGGTAATGTTTCCCTGCGCCGTGTCGAGAGGTACATCATCCAGATAGATGCCAACCTGGTCCGCGGATGATCCGCGTAGGCTGATTACGGAAAAATCATCCAAGCCGCCGTATCTCTTAATGTTAACTCCAGCAGATTCCTGTAGGAGCGTTGGGATCGTAACGGTTGGATCCGGATTGTCTTCAGGCGTGACTACGGTTGCGGCAGCTGCAGAGTCAAGCGATGGGTCACTAACGCTCGATGGTTTTTCCACGACGGAGATCGTGCCTATATCCACCGCCTCCTGCGCAGATGCACCGACAGGAATTGTGAGGAGTAAGGCCAATAAAAAAACCTTATCTCCTCGGAGAAAGGTTATTAAGATGCGTAAAAGCATCGCTTGAAGCCTCTTTCCGCGAAGAGCTTGTCGCTAAAAAGTTCCAGAGCAAGGTTTCCTGACTTGGGGCAACCTCGATCGGCCTTGCCTTCCCGTTTCCCCCTGGAAACAGTGACTAAATCGGCCGGTGGGCTTATCTACCCCTTACAGTGGCGGGACCGCGCGGGATTTCCCCCTTCGATTCACCCAACTTTCGTTGGATTCCCTCAGGGCAGGCACCCGCTTCCCTTGTACACCGGATATTAAATTGTGAGACACCAAGTAGCAGAAAGGAGCGAAGCTTGTCAAACGATACAAAAAGCGTCTGACACTTTATTCTCAGAGCCCTATATTGCACATTTTATTGCAGATATTTGATTTCGGAACTTCTGGATTCCAGATGCCTGATTCCGGATTTCCTTGAATAGTATAATTGCATCCATGCGGATGGAAAATCGTCTGGCATCCGGTATCTGGAATCTGGCATCGAGATTACGAAATCCGAAGTCACTTCTCATCCATAAACGGATATTTAAAATCCTTAGGTGGGCAGAAGGTCTCCTTAACCGTCCTTACGGAGACCCAGCGCATCAGGTTCTGTAGCGATCCGGCTTTGTCATTCGTGCCCGAAGCCCTGGATCCGCCGAACGGCTGTTGGCCGACTACCGCACCGGTCGGCTTATCATTTATATAGAAGTTACCAGCTGCGTATCTGAGTGCATCGACCGCTTGATTGACGGCCATCCTGTCGCGCCCGAAGATCGCACCGGTGAGTGCGTACTCAGATGTTGAATTACAGAGCTCCAAGGTCTCGGTGAATTCGCTATCCTTATATACGTAGATTGTCAGGACGGGACCGAAGATCTCCTCCTGCATCGTTTTAAATTTGGGATCGTTCGCCTTGATGACGGTAGGTTCAATAAAGTAACCCTTTGAATCGTCGCATTTGCCACCGATGATGATCTCCGCATTGGAGGATTCCTTCGCGAAGTCGATGTAGCCCTTGATCGTACTGAAGGCAGCCTTGTCGATCACAGCAGCCATAAAATTTCTGAAATCGGTGACATCGCCCATCCGAATTTCGGATGTCATGTCTATCAGCTTCTTCGAAAATTCATTCCACATCGATTCCGGCACGTACATGCGTGATGCTGCCGAACATTTCTGTCCCTGATATTCGAATGCGCCACGAACCGCTGCAACCACGAGCTCATCGACGTCGGTAGATGGATGTGCGAAGATGAAATCTTTGCCGCCCGTCTCGCCAACGATCCTCGGATAGGTCTTGTACTTCGCGATGTTCGTTCCAACCGTCTTCCACATATTTTGAAAGACTGCGGTCGACCCAGTGAAATGTATGCCAGCGAGATCGGGATGATTCAGAGCCGGCTCACCGATCGCGGCGCCAGGGCCTGGAACCATGTTGATGACACCATCTGGAAGCCCCGCTTTTTGAAGAAGCTCCATCAGATAATGTGCGGAATAGACGGAGGATGATGCCGGTTTCCACACTACCGTATTTCCCATGAGGGCCGCTGACGTCGGAAGGTTTCCGGCGATCGATGTGAAGTTAAATGGTGTGACCGCGAACACAAATCCCTCGAGAGGTCTGTACTGAACGAGGTTCCACATGCCAGGCGATGAGATCGGCTGTTGTGAGTAAAGCTCGGTCATAAATGCTACGTTGAATTTGAAAAAGTCGATGAGCTCGCAAGCTGCATCGATCTCCGCTTGATAAACGGTCTTGCTCTGCCCGAGCATCGTAGCTGCATTTAGAATATCGCGATACTCGCCCGCGAGTAGTTCCGCTGCGCGAAGGAAGATGGCAGCGCGAGCGTCCCAAGGCATATTCTCCCAATCCTTTTTAGCCTTTGCAGCGGCACCTATGGCCATCTGGACGTGTTCGGCGTTTCCCTTGTGATATGTCGCCAGGACGTGGCCGTGATTATGTGGCATCACATTTTCCGCCATATCACCTGATGTGACTTCGTTTCCGCCGATTATCATCGGAATCTCGATCCTCTCGCCTGCGAGTTTATCGAGCATCCTCTTGATGCTGGCCTTTTCGGGTGAGCCTGATTTAAAGGATTTTACCGGCTCATTGATGGGTTTGGGAACGTTTGGGATGTTGTTATACATAAATCCTCCTTGATTGTTAGCCGGCGCATTTCATATATGAGGCTGTCTTTAGTGCAAGTCCTATTTGACCGCGATCACAGCTAGTTGTAAGGGTATGATCATTATGAATAAGAAAAAC
>CAYWIG010000131.1:0-5671 GCA_964458295.1 uncultured Myxococcales bacterium | reverse complement strand
GGGCACCACTTATGACAGACCCTTTTTCTGTCCTAAAAAGTGGGGCCAGCTCTGGGCAAATGTGTAAGGTTGGTTGCCCCATCAGTCCGTTCCCATAATTCCATATTCTCTTCTTTGTAAGCTGAATTACTTGTTCTGAATTATGAACAATTCGATTGGTTTAACTTCTTGATATTGATCGAGTGATTATCCGAATATTTAATCATCTTCATAAAGCCATGTAACTGTCTGTATTTGCAGCGCTATTGTGCGTTCCGTTTTCTGAACACCCATGTTCAGATTTTTGGACTTATAATTCGAGAACCTCACAACGTTTTCCCAAAAAGGGCGATAAATTAGAAGGTTATAAAAGGTCAGAAATTGGTATGATTTATGCTTGAATTATGAAATTTATGAATCCTAAATCATTGTGAGAGGAATTATGGTTAAGGTAAAAATTTGTGGCATAAGAAATATTGAAGATGCATTAAAGGCTGCTGAGTTTGGTGTGGATGAAATAGGTGTATTGGTAGGCAGAGTACATTGCTCTGATGATTTTATCACTGAGAAGTTGGCTAAAAAAATTGTATGCGCTCTTCATCCGCTGTGTTCTGTAGTTCTTGTTACACATCTACGTGATCCTAGGGAAATAACTGACTTAGCTAACTATATTGGCGTCAATACTGTTCAATTACATGGGGGAAGCACGCTAGATGAAATATGCACTATTAGGCATTCACTTCCTAATGCCAAATTATATAGGGCGATTCACGTTGTTGATAAAGCGGTATTAGATGATGTGAAATATTATGAGAATAGTATAGATGCTCTTTTATTAGATTCAATTAATTTCGAAGCGGATCAAGTTGGAGGAACTGGTATTGTCCATGACTGGAACTTAAGTAAAGTAATAGTCAATACTTCAGATAGACCAGTCATTCTTGCAGGTGGCTTGAATCCGATAAATGTTAGAAATGCAATTGAGAGTGTACGGCCGTTTGGAGTTGATGTTAACTCTGGGGTTAAAAATAAGTGTGGTAAAAAGGATTATCAGAAAATGAGAAATTTTATTCAAATCGCTAAGAATTCTCGATTCGATTTGTAGGATTTATGATGAATGCAAAATATCCATTAAATAAGATAGCTTTTGTAATGGTGAGTTTGGTTCTAATTTGTGTAGTTATATATTTCACCACCAATCATTCCAGCTATGAACGTGGTAATAAACAACAGCTTACGAAAATAACCCTTCGTCTGATTTGGTATGCACAAACTCAATTTGCTGGCTATTATGTAGCAAAGGATATGGGTTATTATGAAGATGAGGGCCTCGATGTTGATATAGTTCCGAGTATTGGAGCTGGTGATATACCATCCGTAGTCGGTAATAATTACTTTCAGTTTGGCCTTACAACTCTGGTTAATTTGATGAAATCCTTAGACAGAGGGATACCTGTCGTAGGTATTTCACAAATTGTTCAGGAAAGCAATTTAGCTCTTCTTACTCATAAATCATCAGGCTTGGATAGAATAGCTAAATTTAGAGGAAAAACCTTAAGTACATGGTGGGGTAAGGAAGATTATATGAGTAAGATGTTAGTTGAGATGAATGGACTGGAGCAAAATGAATTAATAATACTTGATGAAACATATTGGTCTGCAGAGCCCTTCCTTGATGGCCGTGCAGATGTGGCAATTGCCATGTTGTATAATGAGTATAATCAATTTATTGACAAATATGGTCTCGTAAAGGACGATTTGAATGTCTTTGCATTTAAGGATTATGGTCTTAATTTTCCTGAAGACACCCTCTTTACGTCCTTAGAGATGGTTCGACATTATCCAGATATCTGTTTGAAATTTTTGAGAGCTACACTTAAAGGATGGCATGCTGCCTTTCGGGAAAAAGATATGGCCGTGAGAACGGTTTTAAAATATGCCAATGACACAACATATGATCATCAGATGCAACAGTTGATGACTATCGAAAAGGCTATAGTAACTCCTTATGAGAATTATCGGGGGGTGGGACATGTCGACAATGAAAAAATACAAGAGGTTGTTAATATTTTATATAAGAATGGAATTATAAATAAATCGTTAGAACTTGATGATATATTTAATGTCACCTTTATTGATGATTGCATGACTGTATCAGTCGACGAGAAGTGGTCAATCAATTGAAGAGTTTTAGACACATACTGCTAAGAAATATACTAATGGTGAGTATTATACCTCTGCTCGTTGCAGGGGTGTTTATGTATTTGCAAGGTGCTAAATATGTTCGCCAGCAAATGTACAATCAAATTGCAAGTATATCAAAGAGTATAATTAGTGATACAGCGGTGTTTATTAGAGAGAGAATAGATAGCGTTAAAACACTAACTAATAATGAAGCATTAGGTGATATCATATTGCGGAACAAGAGGAGAAGTGAACGAGTCGCAAAGATGTCTAGCTATCTAAGCAGGATTAGTAAGTTGTACCTGGAATTTCAGTGTATTGTCGTTTTCGATAAGGAGGGAAATGTTGTCGGTTCAAGCAAACCGGATAATTTGCATAATGATTGGATTATGTCTTCTTATAAGGAAGAAGGTTGGTATAAGAAAATGTTTAAATATTATCAGAGAGGAGAGAATTCGAATGGCGTATATGTGGAAGGTGCGACATTAAGCTCTTTTACTAGTGATTATTACTCATATAATACCATGATTGCAAGTCCTCTTAAGAACGGCGATAGCTTATTAGGGTATGTAGTTGGATTTGTGAATTGGGGTTATTTGTACGTCATTATTAATGAAACTGAGATTGGCGAAGAAAAACAGGGCATAGATGCATATGTTAATATAGTAAGTAAGGATGGTAGGGTGCTTATATCTCCGGAGTTCCAGAGAAGGACACGAACAAAGGGAATGATATCAATATACGATACGGGATTTGTAAATTATCCTAATTTCAGTGAAACGATGACGCCTCGCGAAATGATATATGGAGATACTGTTATTAATGGAGATTCATATATATTTTCAGCAACTCGTGCTACAACGATAAATAATCCAGGAGAATTAGAATGGACAGCGGTTGTTGCTGTAAAAACTAGACAAGCGCTTCGACCGATAAGAAATATGACGATAATTATCTCTATTTTTTTAGTTATCCTAATCATAATGTGCATTATGGTTAGCTCGAAGTTAAGCAAGTATATTTCAAAACCATTATTATATTTGTCCAGCGCAATGAAGGATTATTATAGAGCAAAGGGGGTATCTTTAAGGAAAGCCCCAGTGTTAAATAGTATAGAGCTGAAACAACTATTTGAATCTTTCCAACAAATGGCATGCGATATTGAGAGATACCAACGTGAGGATAAGATAAAGACAAGAATGGTTTCAGTTGGGCAGGTATCGTCACAGATAGCACATGATATGCGTTCTCCACTTTCTATGTTGAAAACGTACGTAAACGCAAAGCCAGAAGATCTGGAAGATGATTATGAAGAATATAATAATGCAGCTAGAAGAAGCGTGAATCGTCTCCTTCATATGGCGGATGATCTAGTCAATTATTCGAAAGCGCAGAAGGTCGATAGGAATGTAGTTGCCTTGGAGCAACTGATCTATGAGTCGACATCGCATATAACGCACGACTATGATAAGAAGAGCGGCTTGAGGATAGACTACCTTATTCAGAAAACTAGTAGGGTTTTCTTGGATCACTATAAAATGAGTCGTGTAATAGTGAACCTGCTTAATAATGCCTTTCAAGCGGCATGCGGGAGTATCCAAAAAGTTGACCTTGTAATTGAATCGAAAGAGAAATCCGTTCTCGTGTTAAGAGTTGCGGATAATGGAGTTGGGATAAATCCTGAATTCATTCCCTACCTCTTCGACCGTTTTTTCACAAAGGGCAAAGTGAGGGGAACGGGCCTTGGCCTCTCGTACTGCAAACAGGTCGTGGAGGCGCATGGGGGCACTATCGAGGTTGAAAGTGAGCTTGGCAAGGGATCGACGTTTACGGTGACGATTCCAGATTGCATCATTGAGGAAGTAAATAAAGTTCAGTCTGGCATCAGGGATCTGGCATCAGGGATCAGAGAAGGCGATGTGGAGAAATTAGGTCAGAATGTAAAAATCGGCAAAAACGTGATGCTTGTAGACGACGATCCGGATATGATAGACAGTTGGAAGAGGATAATCGACAGGAACGGCGGTACGATTCAGTACACGGCGTATTCCGCAGATACCGTCATCAATGACAAGAAGTTCGATACATCAGATGTCGATACCGCGATCATCGACTATCACTATGAAGGATTTAACACCACCGGGATTGAGCTCATCAGATTTCTGAGGGCGAAGGGTATCAAAAACATCCACCTCTGCACCGCATTCTATGACAACGAGGACATTCAAAAGATGGCCGAGGAAGCCGGTGCCGATTCAGTAATCCCAAAGCCGATTGATGAAAATTTGTTTTCAGGAATAAGCTGAAAATCCCCCACGGTTACGGAGCAAACAATAATAATTTTAGACGGAGCGGCCACGTTTGCTCCGTCTATTAGAGTCTAAAATTACCCCATGACCGAGCTGGGGGATTCAAGAAATGGCCAACCAGGCTGGCGCCGATGATAGTTCTTTTTTAGATTGGTATAATTAGCTTACACCGTGCCATGGGATAACCTGATTGCCTTTCCATGTTGCATAGTCATTTCCTCCGTATACAAGGGAGGTATCACGTTCTGAGGCATTTGTGATTATCTGCCAGCGCCGAAGGTTCGTAAAGAAGTCATCGTTCAATGTCATGCCAGCTTTTATTTCAACTCCAGGCAGAGTCGTTCCTCTGTCGATTATGACGTCGACTTCATTTTTCTGAGAATCCTGCCAGAAGTAGAGGGGAGGTTTTTCTCCTGCATGTGTGAATGTCTTTACAATTTCAGAGTAAACGAAAGTTTCGAAAATTTGCCCCCTCAATGGATGAAAAGATATGTCGTCAGGAATTTTGATTTGTAGAAGGCTGCAGAGAAGTCCGCTATCAAGAAAATAAATCTTGGGACTTTTAATAGCGCGTTTACCAAAGTTTTTGTAGTATGGATGAAGGACATCTATGATATAGCTAGTCTGCAGTATTGAAACCCATCGTTTTACAGTTGTGTGACTGACGCCGGCATCGTTACCGAGCGAGGACATATTCAGCAACTGACCTGAGCGGCCTGCGAGTAGCTTGATAAAAGTTTCAAATGTTTTGAGATCACCAACGTTGAGAAGTTGTCTCAGATCACGGCTGACATAGGTATCGTAATACTCTCCATACCACCTTGAAGGATAGAGTTTTTTGTCATGTATGCGAGGGTAAAAGCCGTTGAAGAGAACGCTGTTTAAGTCAAGATGGCAAGGTTCTTTTTTGAGGAGTACCTGAGTTTTCCAGTAAGGATTTATTTCCGAGCCGTTTAACTCCGAGAGAGAGAATGGGAGCAGCCTGAGTATTGCAGTTCTTCCGGCAAGACTCTGCGATATCCTTTCGTCCAGGAGGAATTGTTCTGAACCGGTGAGGATAAACCTGCACTGATTCGAATAGCCGGTACAACTCATTCTGGGCTAATAACGCTGCCGCCAGTATAAACAATACAAAAGGCCAACTTCCCAGATAAATTAGGGCAAGCACGACAGGTATTCCTACCAGAGCTGTCAAAATC
>CAYWIG010000130.1:0-5682 GCA_964458295.1 uncultured Myxococcales bacterium | reverse complement strand
AGCCTTTGAGTAATGGCAATTTTTTTCATGAGAGAATTTTTATCCATTTTTTTTAAATTGATTTTTAGATCATAATCGTGTCCAAAAAAAATCAGAGGGATATTCGGATCCAAATTAGTATACTGATTTACAGTTGCATATGTATTTTGTGATGTGGGCTCAATATAGATGGGGGTTTTTGTTTGCTCTTTGAAGTGAATGCCTTGCATGTGTGTGTTTGTAGCACCATCGATGACCACTCCACCTAAGCTTGCATCTGAGAGATTTGCAGAGTTGGATAGAATTAAACTGGTCAAAACTGCGTTGTCGGATTTAATGTGAATCGCTTCAGAGGGGGTGTTCCCAAGTGAGAGAAAGGATATAAATGTCTTGAACGGAAAGCCATCCTCAGATGTTAGTGCCGGTTTGTTTTTGTGTTTTTCGTAAAAAACATCTGCGAGTATGAGTTTGGGTCGCTTCGAACCCGAACCTTTAATATGTAACACTTCTGATCCGGGCACGCCGATATATTTATCATTTTTTAATACGATCGGTTCGGTGATCGTTTGATCCGTTTTGATGACTACTCTTCTCAAAGAGCTCTTCACACGACACTTTGAATAATCATTCACGATGGATTGGAAAAACGCGTTTATACCGGCGCCCATGTCCTCATCCCAGACGCACTCCTGTGAGTGGGCCGGAAGGCTGAAAGCAATCATGACTAGAAAGCATATGATCCCGCAGAACAGCGATCTTAGTGTGTTTCTCATGGTTCCTCCCTGTATCTGGCGACTAGTATATATAATGAGCACTACATCACAAGCCCAAGCAACAAAATCCTCCTTCTCTTTTATCGCTTGGGATTTTTTACTTAGGAGCTATTTATACCTTCATAAACAGCTAGTTACGAGCCATTTCTATTCTGTAATATGTTGTCGATGTATGCGTCAATCAGGAAGCAATTCAGGATGAACGATATCCCGCAAAGAGAGTCTTTGTTCCTTGCCATGCAGGATAATTTTAGAGGTCATTTTTATCAGTAACTTACTCAAACGGATTTATCGCGATAGGCGCACCGTCCTCACAGAAGACTAGGGCGCTATAGCTTCCAGTGGTTCCAGAGTATGAAGATTCAGCGGGCCCGTTTCCCGATATGACGGCGACTCCGACATCATCCGTCGGTCCTAGATTATACACCCCCTGTTCCATATAGGCCTCATGGTGGCCTGAGGTGCTGTTGTAGTATCCATCATAATGAGTCTGGCCGGAGGCCGTTCCTCCCCACCACTGAATGATCTCGGAGCATCTCGCTGAAGGATCGCTGCTGTAATATTGAACCCTTTCAGTTGCGCCTCTGCCATTCGTATCCTCATGTGCGAGATAGGTATTGTTGGCCATGTCGGCGACCTTCCAAAGCATAATCGTGTCAAGACCTGTGTCCCTGACCAATGTTGGTAGGCCGCTCTGGTTGCGTTCGGTATTTATCAAAGAGAGGAGATCATCCTCGACAGAACTTAGACGTGCACTTTCCGCATCAGCCTCAGTCGAATAGGTTCCCGAGCCACTGGTACCAGAACCTCCGGTTCCGGAACTCCCGCCGTTCGAAGTGGATTCTGAAGATCCTCCACAGGAGGATAGGAGCAATACCGACATGATGGATAACCAGATAACAGTGTAACTCATAACTTTGCCTCCTCAATGACTAGTTATCGTGTTGAAGGGTTTTCATAGTATAGAAAAAAGCGCATGTCTATCAGCACATTCCTACCCATAGGGTATCATATGGGTATATATGTATCAACGAGGTGGGGAGTTCCGACCACATGCTCTCAGGAATGGCCTTTAGGATCCGATATTTTGCTGGTCATGCTATCGATTTCAACCTTGATGACAGTTGTCTTCTGAACGGCCATGTCCGGCAGTTCGAAGGGGTGGGGTGTGTATTGTTTTAACAGACAATTCAAAGCCTCCCTCTTCTCTTCCAGTTCTTCTAAGAAAAAGGCTTTTCCGAAGCCGATGACGCTCTTATATCTGACATTCCATTTGCAGGGTTTGTTGGATTTGACTACGTCACCGCCAACGACAAATTCGAAACAAACCCTATTGTTCTTCTTTAAAATATCGATCTTCTTGCCTGACGATTTTCCGTGAAAGTAGAGATATGTTCCATCGTAGCCGAACGACATCGGAACGACGTACGGTTGATCCTTGTCAGACATCGCGAGGTGGCATGTGGTAGCGGACTTGATTATCGAGTCGACCGTCTCTCTATCATTTCCCATGGGGCGGAATATAGTACTATATAACGCAATAGCAAACACCTCAATCGGATGAGCTTGCTCGATATTGGAGGCTTTGCTATATTCCTCCTATGAAACGACTGTTTACAGTGATTGTTCTACTCCTCTCCGTGTCCTGTTCCCCCAACAAGAGCACCTTTGAATATGATTTCTTGATCACAAAATCGACTACAGGAAAATCGAAGGGAACCATTCTTTTGATACATGGCTCCGCTCCCTTGAATATCGATGGAAGAATTCCTGTAGAAAATGATAAATCCATTTTTACGAAGACAACGTTGTATAAGGATCTTGCTGGGGCACTGAATAAACGTGGTTGGGATGTGGCGAGATATGGGAAATCTGGGGTGTTCAAAAATCACATCGATTATGAAATTTTAAGGAAAGTGAATTTGAAGTTGGCGTTGGAGCAGCTGCGTCACGTATGGAAGCGCGTTCCCAAAGATAAACCTTTCGTTGTTTTCGCTGCAAGCGATGGAACGATCATGGCTCCCCATCTTGATCTTCAAGAGGCTGATGCAGTCGTGATGCTCGGCTCCGTTTCAAAAAACATCAAGGATGTTTTTGTTGACCGATATGATGACGAAGAAGGTAAGAAAAAGGAGAGGGAGAGAATAGCTGGCGCATATAAGCTCAAACGTGATGAGATGTTCAACAAGGAATGGTCGGCTGGGAAGGCGGTCGATATTTTTAATTTGGACGATAACTGGACGTATTTTAGTAAATTAAAAGAGATGCCGATGCTGATCTTGCATGGTGAGGAAGACAAGGCTGTTAAGGTATATCAGGCAATGATCTGGAAGGAGAAGCTCTCTGATCACGATTTAACATTGAAGATCAAATCTAAGGGCAACCACCTCTATGGTCAGGGAGAATCCTTCGATATGGATGGACTGGCAGAGGTTATGAATGAATGGCTGGATGAAAAGTTAAAATTGAATTCAAAAAACACCCGCTAGAACATTTAAAAAATCGTTTTTTTGACCGTATGTGGATATAATTACTCGAATCAAAAGGGGGAATTATGACATCGAACAGAAGGATAGAGATTGTAAGTGTCTTCGCCGTTTTTTTCGCAATTGTTGTAATGGTATTCACTTTCTCAAGTGTTGGTTGCGGGAGTAGTAGTAATGGTGGTGGCGGCGGAGGTGGCAGCGACAGCTGTGATGCCTTTTCGGGTTCATCCTGCGTAGGCGATTGCGATGGTTCGGGATATTCCAACAATGGTGGCACAACCTGCTACTCGGACGACGCATGTGCGACGGCCTGTACCCACGATGATACCACAGTCACCCAGCTCAAGATCACCAACGAGGGTTCATCCGAGGTTACGATAGGATTCAAGACGAATGCGACCGGCGGCGTATGTTCGAATGCGGACGAACTCCTGACTGCTGAGGAGCTTGCGGGCGAAGGATTCTGTTCCGGTTACATAGCAGGTGTCGACAGCGCCGGGCAGTGCACCTTTACGCTCGATGCGGCCGGCGGCAACAACGATTCGGTTACCGTTCCCAATCCCGACGGTAAATGTCTGGCGGGCAATTTCGGTATCGGTGGTTATGCGGCGTGTGGAACGGTTCACTATCCGGGCGGATGGACACAGGGTGAGTTTACGTTCAATCCCCAGACCTCGGGTGCTCAGGAGACAGTCGATATAAGCGGTGTCAACGGTATTAACTATGAGCTGACTATAGACGTTGGTGATGGCTGGACCTACGGTCCAGATAACACGGCGATCTCAACTGTTGGACCGAATAAGGCGATAAACGAAAACGTGAATAATCCGGGTGTCTATCCCAACGGCTGTACCGACTGCATTCAGCTCGTAAACGCTCCCCCGTGTCCGGATCTCACGACGCACCCGACCTGCAATAGCGCGCGTATATGCAACATATATCGCACCTCCGGTGGCCCCGGTGGAACGATCGAATTTAAGATCGGCGATTTGCTCTAGAATCAGTAGGATTATTACTGTCTCTTTAATCATAGATATCCCCTTTCTGGACTGGTAACGCACTCTCTTGCCATCAAAGGAGAAGCGACCCAGTGATGCCGCTGGTCTGAATGCGTAAGCGGGACGGTTTCTGAGCAGCACACCTCCATCATCGGCCGATTTGAACGGAGCCGTGGCGTGTATGCGAAATCCGAAGTGTTTCCAGGAGAAGAGGTTGTTTGCGACTTCATGGGTGAGTACGCCGGATTTAAACATCATCTCGATCAGTTCGAATCGGAAGAGCTGGACCATGGTCAGCATATCCCAGAACTTACACGGTTTGAATCTCGGTCTTGCCAGGTTGGTGTATTGGAGTTATCTTCGCGTTGGAGAGTGTTTTTGGAGCGCTCTTTGGGTGGTGTTTGGATGGGGATATTTTTACGCGCACCGCATTAGTTGGTGCATCACTCATGGTTCTAGGGATGATAGCTTCCGAAATCCACCCCGTTACTATATATATCAAAAACAAAGTGGTTTGCCATATTGTTGGGAGGTAATGTGAAATTTCTAAATGCCTGTTTATTCATCATACTCATTTTATCTTTTCCAGTCATTCTTCATGCAGTTCCAAATTGTTCTTCCATTGCCAGAGAAATTACAAATAGATGGCCTGAAATACATGTGAAATGAATAATGATCTAGCATGGCTCTACTACCAAAATAAGAAATATGCTGCAGTCTATAATTACAAGAAGATTAAAAATGAGGAGTGTTTACATTATGAAGATTTCACGATTCATTATAATGTTGGGCTTAATGCTCGTTTCTATGTTGAGCGCGTGTAAGTCAAAAGAAAATAGTCATGTGATCTGGGTGCTTGATGCATCGAAATTGGAATCAATCAAGTTCTATGATTCTCCTACATTTAGCGGCAAACCACTGATGATCCTCAATGAAAATGGAGTATTTTATAAAGGAAATCAACTTTGTGGTTGGTGTTATATTTGCGATACTCCAGAGAAGCAAAAGAACATAAAATATTTACATCGTGAACATTTTAATATGCTTCTTAATAACTGTCCTTCGGATCTTCCAATTCTTACCTCTTGGGGAGATAACGGACTCGGGGTTGCATGCTTATACATAAGGACGGACACTCAATCTAATAATGTTGGAGAGGTTAATTTTAAGGGACAGCGCCTTTACTATAATTTAAATAACCTTCCTTCTGCATGGAAAAAAATCGAATCATTAATTAGATAACTATTTTCTCCGTCTGGGAGGATATAAGATATGTCAAGGTGCCAAAGTTACCAAATAATTAAATGCATCTATTCCCGCCCAATTGAAGTGTAAAGATTATATTCTTATAGCAATTCTTGTGGATGGTAAGTATAGCTTTCTCCCCAGAGTAGCGGACAAGGTTTGGTATAGTAAGGGTCCTTGCAGTTGCGGAGTCATTCAATT
>CAYWIG010000129.1:0-5712 GCA_964458295.1 uncultured Myxococcales bacterium | reverse complement strand
AGGCCGATCTCATCCTGTTCAACACCTGTACGATTAGGGAGAAGGCACATCACAAGGCTATCAGCCAGATCGGACGCGCAAAGATATTCAAGGATCGGAATCCTGATACCATAATCGGCGTATGTGGGTGCGTCGCACAACAGGATAAAGAGGGACTTTTCGATAGATATCCCCACGTGGATCTGATTTTCGGTCCTGATCAAATATCTGGCTTGCCGGAACTATTGGCCAAAGCTGGGATAGACGGTAGAGCTTCAGCACTGAATCTCATTAACGATCCGAGCGAATACAACTTTCCAGGCGACAGCATACGAGTCACGAGTCACGAGTCACGAACCACGTCCTTCGTATCGATCATGAAGGGATGTAACTGTGCATGTTCATATTGCATCGTGCCCAGTGTGCGTGGAAGGGAAGTTTGTCGTTCTCCTGAGGATGTCCTTCTGGAGGTCGATCGGCTGGTGGAATTGGGAAATCGTGAGATCGTTTTTCTCGGACAGAATGTTAATGCCTATCATTCGAAGGGATCGTGCAGTTCGAAAAGGGACGTCAGCTTCGCTGGATTGATTCGTATGACATCCGATGAAACGGATGTAGCTCGCATTCGCTTTACCTCTCCACATCCAAAGGATGTCGGCGAGGATCTCATCCTGGAGTACGGTGAGAACGACAAGCTCTGTCCTCACATACACCTACCTCTACAATCCGGCTCAAATGAGACTTTGAAAAGGATGAGGAGGGGGTACACGAGGGAGCGCTACATTGAAGTCGTGAAGGGATTGAGAAGAGCAAGACCAGATATCTCTGTCACTACTGATCTTATCGTCGGATTTTGTGGCGAGAGCGAAGAGGATTTTCAGATGACCTTCGACCTGATGGAGGAGGTGCAGTTTGATTCCATCTTCGCCTTTAAATATTCACCGAGACCGGGAACATATGCCTACGATAAGATGCCGGACGACGTCGAGACATCTGTCAAGGAGCAACGCCTTGAAAGGATTCTTGATCTTCAGAGACGTATTTCGAAGGATAAGAATGAATCTCTCATAGGCAAGGACGTGGAGGCGCTCGTATATAGTTTGGATCGCATGAAGAGGGGCTTGCTGACGGGGCGCATGCCTGACAACAGAATTGTACATTTCTCTGGCAATCCAGACCTGATTGGGGATATAGTGCCCGTCAGGATAACCGCAGCGCATAAAAACTCTCTTGCGGGGGAGATGATAGAATGAGAAAAAAAGATATCAAAAGTAGCGACGAGCCAAATGTGAAGATGAAGGTCACCGGTCTGACCATCGACCCATTCACGAGCATGCCGATAATCATCCTCAAGGATATGGAGGAGAAGTGTGCGCTTCCTATTTGGATCGGACTCATAGAGGCTAGCGCCATCGCGACCGAACTCGAGCAGATAAAGCTCTCCAGGCCGATGACTCACGACCTTATAAAAAGCATATTGGAAGCTGCGAACGTCGAGGTCATTCGCGTCGAAGTCAACGACCTTGCGGATAATACCTTTTATTCCAAAATATGGTTGAAACGATCGGCCGAGGAGATCGTTCTCGATTCCCGTCCATCCGATGCAATTGCTTTGGCCCTTCGAACGAAGGCGCCGATCTTCGTGTCCAGGCACGTCATCGAGAAGTCTCGAAAGATAGATCTCTCACAGGAGGATACCAACGAGGAGGAGAGCAGGAAGAAGTGGACTGAAATTCTTGAAAATCTCTCACCCGAAGATTTCGGCAAGTACAAGATGTAGTTGCTAATCCATTTATTAAATCAGAGACAACCGTATGACAAATGGCCAGACTCAAATAGCTAAGCGTGTAGTGCGCTGGATAATTACAATATCGTATGCTGCGGTGGTGTTGTATCTATCGTTTATTTTGATAACCGATCAACCGCATCATCCGTATATGGATAAGGTACAACACGCCATCGCATACCTCTTCCTTTCGGTCATGATCAGATGGTCCTTACGCGTGACGCCACTTAGGGATAAGAGAATCACGCCGTATATCGCTGCTGCTATTGCAACGCTTTACGGAGGATTGACTGAAATATTCCAAATATATATCCCTTACAGGGATGCTGAGTGGGCGGATGCGATCGCAAATGCAATCGGGGCATTCGCTGCAATACCAATATCCGCATTACTGTTAGATGCTAGAAAAAAATGGAGGAATGGCTATGCAAGGGGCTATTAGTGATAAGATTCCGAAGATTTCAGATTCAGCCTATATCGCGAAGAATGCAACGGTGCTAGGCGATGTCACGCTAGGGAGTCAATCAAGTGTCTGGTTTGGCGCAGTCGTAAGGGGTGATTGTCTCCCAATAAGGATCGGTGACAGGACCAACATACAGGATTTATCAGTTCTCCACGTCGATGATCAGAACGCCCTTACGATTGGAAATAATGTAACCGTGGGACACAGGGCCCTCCTGCATGGATGTGTTATTGAGGATAACGTGCTCGTCGGCATGGGAGCGATCATCATGAATGGAGCGCATATCGGTGAGGGCAGCATCATCGGTGCAGGTGCGCTCGTAACCGAAGGGATGAAAGTGCCGCCTCGTTCATTGGTGATAGGTATGCCAGCCAAAGTAAAAAAGGAAATAACTGACGAGCAACATCGCATGATCGTCCAATCGGCAAGGCATTACGCCGAAGGTATGTCGATCTATCGCAATAGCGATTGGTAAGAACGTATGCTATTTTCAAAATTCAAAAAACATATTTTGGATGACAATCTCATCTTCAAGGGCGATCGCATTGCCATTGGGGTGTCGGGTGGAATAGATTCCATGGTGCTTCTGGATTTGATCGTCAGGCTTTCGAAAACGATGTCCCTCAATATCGTAGCAGCTCATATAAATTATGGTTTGAGGGGCGAGGAGTCGGATAGGGATGAGGGCATTGTCTGCAGGGCAGCCGATAAATATGATATTCCAACAGAGATCCTAAGAAAGAAACCCAAAAAGGGAAAAAATCTTCAAGATTCAGCTCGTGAAATGAGATTAAATTTCTATCAGGATGTTGCAAGTAGATACACTTTAAGAAGTGTAGCCACTGCCCATCACATGGATGATCAGGCGGAGACGATACTTCTTCATATGATTCGTGGTTCGGGGCTTCGGGGGCTTGCGGGGATGCGATCCGTTTCTAGGCTTGGAAACATCAAGTTGATAAGGCCTCTCTTGCCTTTTTCAAAGTCGGAGTTAGAGGTGTATGCCAAGAAGAAAAAAATAGGATTTGGAGTCGATTCAACGAATTTGCGGTCGGATTATTCACGAAACTCCGTTCGAAATGAGCTTTTTCCTATCCTCAAAAAGTTCAATCCAAGGATAGTGAAGAGCTTGCATTCCATGTCGACACGCATTGCGAATGATGATGGAGCGCTTAATGTCATTGCGGATGAATCGTTCGAGGAGGCCCTGATAAAGGAGAGGGATGGATTACTCACAATATCGCGTGAGCTAATTGTACTTCTTCCAAAGGGAATCCGTTATAGGGTGATGATGCGGGCGTTCGAGAAAGCATCCGGAAATCTAAAAGATCTCAACTCCGACCAGTTGGATAAGATAGATCGGATCGCACTCTCAAATCAGGGAAGTGGATCGTATCGACTGCCGAATAGATGGCGATTCGAGAGGAAGGGTAAAACTCTCACTATGCGCAGGTGCAAGACAGCATGTGATAGATAACAGAATGCCATGCTTGCTTTCTGGAAAACTTTTCCATATATTCTTAAAAATTAGGTATCTAGGGAGGAATAAATGCCCATAAAGAAAAAACCGAATATGAAACAAACTCATAAGACCATAGCCCTATGGCTGATCATCGTGCTTATGGTTCTATCCGTCCTGCACATAATGAATCAGCCGGTTCACCACGCTGAGAAGGTCAGCTTTTCAGAGTTTCTGAGGGCTATATCGAACAGCGAGGTGGAATCGGTCACGATCCAACAGGATGAATATCGGGGCAAGTTCAAGCCGGAGCATAAGAGTGGCGCCAAATTCGAAACGATAGGCCCAATCGACAGCGAGAGGGCGCTTGCGGCGCTCGAAAAAACCGACACCAAGATCGAATATATGAAGAAGAGGGAGACGCCATTTTGGCAGACCATGCTGATATCCTGGTTGCCGATGCTCCTTCTCTTCGGATTCTTCTTCTTCTCGATGCGTCAGATTCAGGTTGGCGGCGGCAAGGCGATGAGCTTTGGACGCAGCAAGGCAAAACTCCTCGCCGATAATCAAAAGAAGATCACATTTGCAAATGTCGCAGGTGTGGAGGAGGCCAAGGATGAGCTGAGGGAGATCATTGAATTCCTCCGGGAGCCTAAGAAGTTCACGACGCTAGGCGGAAGGATTCCGAAGGGCGTCTTGCTCATGGGACCTCCGGGATCAGGTAAAACGCTTTTGGCACGTGCTGTTGCGGGTGAAGCGAGTGTGCCGTTCTTTTCGATTTCAGGCTCGGATTTCGTCGAGATGTTTGTCGGCGTTGGCGCTGCACGAGTTCGCGATCTGTTCGATCAGGGCAAGAAGAATGCGCCCTGCATAGTCTTCATCGACGAAATCGATGCCGTCGGTCGCCACCGCGGTGCAGGTTTGGGCGGCGGTCATGACGAACGTGAACAGACGTTGAATCAGCTCTTGGTCGAGATGGACGGCTTTGAATCGAACGAAGGTGTCATAATTATGGCTGCAACGAACCGTCCTGACGTCCTGGACCCAGCACTCCTTAGGCCCGGCAGGTTTGATAGACGCGTCATCGTTCCACCACCGGATGTCGGGGGGCGAGAAGCAATTCTTAAGGTTCACGCTGCAAATAAACCGTTGGCTGAGGATGTCAGTCTCTCGACGATCGCCAGGGGTACGCCAGGCTTTTCAGGAGCGGATCTTGAAAACGTCGTCAATGAAGCCGCTCTCATTGCAGCAAGAGCCAGCAAGAAACGCCTTGAGATGAGCGATTTTGAATTGGCAAAGGACAAGGTCCTCATGGGTACCGAGAGGAAGAGCATGATCATCTCGGATGATGAGAAGAAGAATACCGCCTACCACGAGGCTGGTCATACGCTCGTTGCCAAGCATCTTCCGGGGACCGATCCCATTCACAAGGTGACGATCATTCCTAGAGGGGCAGCACTCGGTTTAACACAGCAACTACCGACCGATGACCGTTATACACAGAACAAGAAATTCTGTGAAAACAACATCGCGATTCTGATGGGCGGCAGGGCGGCGGAGGATCTGATATTCAATCAACCTACGACCGGTGCAGGCAATGATATCGAGCGCGCTACGGGACTTGCTAGGAAGATGGTCTGTGAGTGGGGTATGAGTGAGAAATTGGGTCCGCTCGCATTCGGCAAGAAGGAGGAGCAGATATTTCTAGGACGTGAGATAGCGAGGCACTCAGACTATAGCGAGGCCACGGCCAGGGATATCGATACTGAGGTGAAGCGCCTGGTAATGGAAGGTTATGATAAGGCGAAGGAGATATGCTCTCAGCATAAGGATCAGCTTGAAAGGTTGGCACAATCGCTCCTGGAACACGAATCTCTCTCAGCCGACCATATAGACCAAGTCATGAAGGGCGAAAAAATTGAGATTCCCAAGACCGACACCCCTGCCGGTTCAGAAGGTGAAAAGGAAGGGAAAAAAGAAAAGGGGGAGAAGAAAACCAAGAAGGTCTCCTCAAAACCTGCGACT
>CAYWIG010000128.1:0-5724 GCA_964458295.1 uncultured Myxococcales bacterium | reverse complement strand
GAATAGAGAGCGGCATGTAGGCCGAAGGAGAAACCCAAAACTGTAACGATTATGATATTGAAACCGAATACGACGCTACCGATGCTTGTAGACCACCTCCTTCGAACAGCAGCGGCGATGATATCCGTGCCACCATGTGAGCTATTAGCACGAAAGACCAGCCCCGTTCCAGCGCCGGAGAGTGCTCCACCGATCAGCGCCGATAGAAGTCTTTCAGGCGCCCAGTCCATCCCCGCCATCCAGGCTGTCGCATAGAGGCACCCAGCAAGTGTCAGCGTTCCCACCAAACTTCCAAAGACAAATGTTTTACCGACGTAGCGCAGTCCGAATATGAAGACCGGAATGTTCAATATCAGGAGGTAAGTACCTACTGAAAGCGGAGTTATGTAGGAGAAGAACTGAGATAAACCACTAACACCGGCTGACAGGAACTTGTGCGGAACGAGAAAAACATTGATGCCGATCGATGTGATGGTCGATCCTGCCAGGATCATCATGAAATTTCGAAATAACTGTCCGGCATTTACTTTCTCTAAACCGATATATTTTTTAATCATACCTGCACACCCTCATTTCAATCCATCATAATTATTTCTATCAAGTGAATTTTTTAAAAACACCCTCAGCCCACATGACAAAACTCTCAACGTCGTTAGCAATTTTATATGCATCCTTTTCTCGTACCAGCGAAGGCCCATACTCAACATGGCTTTTGACGTTTATAATCTTACGCAATCTTCCTGTTTCTTTTTTCACATTACTCGGTAGAGATTGATTCAAGAGTTCAACCGCATCGAGATGATGGCTACTGGTGCAACGCTTACCAGAAGACAATACCGTGATAGCATCGTTCGCACTGATCGCTGAATGAACACCATCGATGACCGCTGCATTCCAATTATCCATCACTAAATTATTTTTCATGCTCTCAAGAAGTTCCTGTGCTCGTTTCATGTAATTTTTAGCATCAGATTTATCCACAGACGCCGATTTTATCTTCTTAGCTATCATAGCCCACAACCTCAGTTAAGTTTAAACCGGCAATCGATCTTCCCTCGCGGTACACATTTCTCAAAAATCCTTCTTTCGTTTTTATTCCTTTTTTAAAATCATCCCTTAAAATAAACTTTACCGAAACATGAACCGCGAATTTACTATAAGTCTGAGAGCCCAACTCTAAAATTTCCGATACATTATCATCGCTGAATGAACCATCAAAAACAAAGAACAGGTCGACGTCACTCCCTTCCGTCGCTTCGCCCTTCGCATAGCTTCCATACATTATGATAGCAAGCGGTTTTAAAGTCATACGATTCATATAAAATTGACCCAGAAGTTGTGACCACGAGGCAAGCTTCTCCCACATCGGTATAAGAGATTCCGACAGGAGCCAATGGTCATCGTTCAATTCGTATAGTTTCGCTGTTCCAGCAGGTCTTGAAACGATGAGGTGAGGTCTTTCAAGAATCTTCAAAGCATTTAAGGTCGCTTGAGGAGAATAGCCAATATCCCTGGCAATTCCCCGACCAGTCATACCACCGGGAGACAGATAAAGTAGCTGCATAACGGCAAGCGCGATCCTGTCCCTAAGAACCCCTTTCAAACAAGTGTCTATATAATTAGACATATGTCTATATAATATGACACATCCCCACAAAAGTCAACCATCGGTCCCGGAGCAAATAGTCCCGGAGTAATCGAGGTAACCAGTTAATATTCAATCATTTTCCTTTTTTAGGGTTTCGATCCTCGATCTCACCAACCACCTATATTCCTCCTGCCTACCCTTAGGTCCCTTGGCTAGATCCATATAGATCGGTGCAGGGGTCAGAAGGTCATCTGCCTTTCCATATGCGTAAAATTTGTATGATGACCACTCGCTATCCTCCGCCCTCTGATCCCTGCCTGCCTTAACAGCGTTTATATCGCTATAGATCAAGACAGAGAGAAGGTGATAATCATCGTTTATCATCGGGGATTTGGGCCGATCCATTATAACCTGCCCACACTTTTTAAACTTTCGATTTAAAAAGCGAGAAAAGAGATTGTGCACCGTTCGAAAGAAATCGGAAAATTCTTCAACAGTCCTCAGCCTGCCGACCAAATGCGTATGATTTTCCATAAAGTGGTAAGCGTAGAACGTAAGCCCATATCTATCTTTGAATCGCTGCAACAGATCGTAGTAGCAACGTTTTGTCCAGTCCTCCCTCATATACCATTCCTTGCTATGGCATTGCCATGTCACGTGGAAATATGAATTATCACAAATAATATTTTTTCTGGCTGGTCTCGACATACCAGAAATAACTAGCAAATAAGAAGCCACAATTTCCCCTTAAATTACATGGCGCGCGCAATACCACCTGTGCAAAAACACAGCATAATGAAACATTTGACTACATTGCTCCGGGACTATTTGCTCCGGGACCGGTGGGGAGAATCAGATGCGTTTTCGGCCCCAATCGATGATGCGGGCCATCGGAGGCATTGCGATAAGGGCTGCCAGGAGGCAGCAGATGGCCCCAATAGCCATTATTTGACCAAGGCTTGCGATACCCCTGTGTGCTGCCATCATCATCGCTCCAAAGCCCACAGCGTTCGTTGCAGCGGTGAGGATTACACCCTTCCCCGTCGAGGACGCTATCGCATCGAACGACTGCTCACTCCTCAAGCGGTGAACCAGATGAACGCCGAAATCGACTCCTATGCCTATCAAGATCGGTATGGCGAAGAAGTTGGCCATATTAAATGGTATATCGAACAAGCCCATAATACCGATCAGCCAAAGCAGCCCAACCGACAGCGGCATCACGGCCAGAATCGCCGACTTCCACGAACGAAAATCGATCAGGACGAGTATGCAGATTACGATGAAGGCCAAAATTGCAGATCGCTTGAACGTATCGCGCATCAGTTTTCCGGATTCGTGGACGTTTATCGGCGTGCCGAACGCCTTTGGATCCACGCTCCGAAGATCGGCTATGAACTTCGTAAGCTCAACCGGATCCCAGATATTCTCCTTCGGATAGATGAAGAGCGCATACCTGCCGTTTGGGCTTACGAACCTCGCTGCAAGATCATCCGGCAGATCCTTGAGATAAATATGGTCCGGCTTCATTCCGCCAGCTAGAATGTCGATGTGCTTATGCATATCCTCTATAAACGTCCTTTGAAGCGACCCTAATTTCTGGAGTTTCGCATCATCGGCATCGTTGATAAGATCGACGACCCTCCTCACCTTTTCGCCGAAGCGTCCTAGCTCCTCCACCGCATCCACACGACCACTCGAGAATGCATCCGCCTCAAGTTTGCCCAGATTCTTCTCAAGCTTCTTCAACTTCGCCTTCAATTCCCCTCGATCAACTTTCTCGCTCCCCTTCGAATATCGTAAACCGGAAAAGGCTGGAGCCAACCTTTTCACGACCTCAGCCTTCTTGTCCTGATCCTTTGGAAGTATCCGCTCCACACCATCGACGCGCCTCACTGAAGGAAGTTTCGCAAAGGCTGCCGCCTTCTCATTCGATTCATCAATACTATCCGCAATAGAACGCGCAAACCAAGTCGTCTCACTCGACTTATCGATTATCAGGTGCTCATATTTAACCGAGTCCAAACCCTTCGCCTGAAGGTTCAAAAGATTGTTGTCGAAGTCGAGCCTCATTATGAAGGGGATCAACGCAATCGATATCACGATCGAGATCGCAGCCAAGGCCCAAGGTCGTTTGTATATGATCTTTATCTCAGGAAGGGTAAAGGATTTCACCCGTTTCAAGTCCATAGGGGCACGATAGCGATCACGTACGATGACCATCGCTGGGAGGACGACGAGCATGCTCGCTAAACACAGAAGGATTCCGCTCGCCGCGATGACACCCAACTGCGCGAGCGCCGTAAAGTCGGTCCAAGTGATCGTCAGAAACGCTGCGGCAGTTGTCAGCGCGCTCGTAAGATTGGATCTACCCGATGTTGAGAGCGCCCTCGACATCGAGAGTTCGATATCTCCCGTCTCCGCCAACTCCTCTTGATACCTAGCCACTATGTGAATTGCATATTCGATCGCTGCGCCGATCAGGATCAGCGTGAAGACGATCGAGAGGATATTTAACGTTCCGTACAGAATCGCCACGAAGCCATAAGTCCAGGTGATTCCCATCAACAGTGAAATAATTGCAAGCACAGGACGGCTGATACTCCTGAAGAAGATCAGAAAGAGCAGACCCACAAGCACGATCGCAAGGATCGTCGCGCGTGTTACATCTGCGTTTGAGGTCATGATCTCGTCCGCGGAGAGAACGGGCCTTCCTGTAAGACCCGCATCCAATCCTTCAAAATCCCTCTTCACATCGTCTATCGCTTGACGGATATCAGCGAGAGGCTTTTTGATAACCTCCATCGTCGTGAAATCCTTTTCCGGCATAATCATTAGAAAGAGGAGATCACCGTTACGATAATATCCATCCGGATCGAAGGTCTCCCCTTCACCAAAGAATAGAGACTGAAGGCGAGATTCATAACTCCCATTCCCAAGGAGTGCTCCCGCCATATCGTCCAACAGACCATCTATGAAGGTGAAACCCTGCGTAAGTTCTTCCTCATCTTGAGTGGAAACCGGTTTGGTGACGCGATCTGCAAGGGCTCCGATGAGCGGCGAAAAACTGTTCCAACTGGATATATTCGAAACTCTAAAGGGACCCTCGGTGAGCATCTCATTCAGTGTCTCCAACTGCTCAGGTAACATATACAGGAGAAAATTTTTCTCTAGAACCGGATTATCAATTCGCCAGAGAATCTGTTTTAAACCATCGACCTCTTCGAGTTTCGCAGCGAGCTCCCTTATGAACTTTTTCCCGCGCGGCATATCGTCACCGGCATCGACGACGACGTAGAGATACTCCTCATCGCCAAACTCATCGAGAAACTCGAGATAGCGTTTATTATAATCCAGATCCTCGGAGACAAGATCATCGAGATTGGCGTTGAGTTTGACTGTAAACGCAGCATAGACGCCAGCCACTACAGTAAAGATCAGCGCTAAAGCGATGATCTTCCAGGGGTGCCTGGCGGTAACCTGTGATATTTTATTGAAAACGCGTGCTCGCATCTTAATTCCTTGATTTTAGAGGGTTTTTGCCTGGTTTTCCTGAAGATAGCAAGGGAATTATGAGTGATTTCGGATTCGCGATTTCGGATTTCGGACTTCAACTTCGCAATCCGCAATCGCACCCGTTTCCATATGCGATTTTCCAATGCACGATCGGACCCTCGGACCATCGCACGATCTTATTATGCAAATGTAATGTAAGAAGATTATCTATTCTTCAACACTCGCCCACTCATCTTCAAGTGACAACCTTGATGACCATCGATTTATCAATGAAATATCGATCTGATCGCCCGAGACCTGCAACATTCCTTCAATATCCTCGATATGTTTCTGGGAACCGCCCTCCTTGAAGAAAGCAAGCTTATTGATAATAACATATTCAGGGGGAGCCACATAGACTTCCTCATCAGCAATTAGTTCGACCAACTTTTTATTCTCAAAGGCCCACTTTGTAAAATCATCATCTCCGGCTGGATAGAGATCAATTTTAAAGCCGGTTTTCTGATCTATGATGTTCATGTGTCCCTTTTGACCCAAACTCAAGGCATCCAGAATTGTTTCATCCGGTGGACAATAGTATTCATTGATAACGAACGAAACCACAAAAGGTTAAATTTTTG
>CAYWIG010000127.1:0-5777 GCA_964458295.1 uncultured Myxococcales bacterium | reverse complement strand
GGATCCCAGCATTTGACGTTCCCCTCAACTCCCTCAGCTGTACGACGACCTTCGCCGCATTGTACAGTTGACCCAGAACATCTCGGCTGAATGCAGCGGGATTAGCTTCGGCCAAATCTGCCAGGGCAGTCTGGACTTCAGGGTCGGCGCTTGTCAAAAGTAGATGTAATTCCCAGGCCATTCTGTCTAAATTAGCAACTCCGCCCGGCGTCATACCTGCCCGTGGTATCCTATCTCCCTCTGGTCTTACTCTCGTTATAGGGGATAGTCCATCTAGCTCGGGCATCACAGGGAGTGGGACGGAAATCGCGCCGGCCTGGACTGCATCTATCAAAACGGCCTTGCCGTACGCGGCGGCGTGTTCGGGGCTCTGTGCTATGAACGTCACCGCCTTTTCGCGATCCTCAACAGGAACCGCGATCTCTCCACTTATTACTGCCTGTAGATGTGCAGGAAGAAGCGTTATGAGTTGATCGAACATCTCACCACTCAGGTAGTCCTCAACGGCGGTCTGCATATTGCTCCTTGCCGTAGCTCTTTCTTCCTCCGTTGAGCTGACAGGTTCTCTGTCGGAAATTCCATCGATCGTCGGGTAAATCTTGACACCCTCCGCTGGTACCTGGGTCTCCACCCCATCAAGTTTTATTTTAAAGCCAGTAACTGTACGAGGCACGAGTTCAGCTGCAGCCGCTTTGGGGGGAGCTTTCTTTTTCTTCGGAAAGAGCCTTTCACTGACTGTACCTAACGTCTCATCATCCAACCTCCTTAGAAAACTGGATATCATCACCTGCATGTCTCCAATTCCTAAAGGGGTGGTTTCAGATAGGGCTGCGTCCAAGTAACCCCTGAGACGCGATGCTTGAGAATATCTCACATCCCCTAGCGTCATGGCCAGGAGAGCTAAGTCCTCCAACGCATCTTCCTCTTTACCTTCCACCATCTTTCTCGCTCCCTCGAAGAGGGCGTCCCACGATGCAACCAATTGATCGCTGCTTTTAAGGGCTTTTCTAGTGAGAAAGGCCTCATGGCTTTTGCCGAAGAGCTTGGTGCGAGCGAATAGTAGCGAGGATTGTGGAAGTTTATCCAGCAATGCGGAGATTCTGTGACTCTCCGCTTTGATATCTGTGGTTTCACCGGAGATGGCATCCCCAACATCCGTTAATCCCTGGTAAACCTGCATGGTCGGCGGCGGTGGAAACATACCGTAATATGTTGTGCCCAGGGCTGTCGTTAGAGCGGTCATGTCTTTTAGGACAGCCGCCCGGTCTACCGAGCCGCTGATGAACATCGCGTTCCATCCAGCGGATAGAGTAGCTGCGCTGGCCATCGTGGGTTTTGTCACAAAAAGCCCTGAAGTTGTTGGAACTGTAGTCATTGTAATCTCCTTGTCCTGTAATAAATCCCTAAATTGTTATCCTATATTTTATAAACAGCTTGATCTTTTCTTCATTTAAGTAGCTCCATGCATCATTCTCACAATACTCCAATGTTCGGATGATGCGGTTTTCAGCAACATATTGAGTTCTGGGTCACTGCACTTATCGGGATGGTATGCCTTACTCATGTCTTTGTATTTTGACTTTATTGTTGCCGCGTCATCATTCGCACGAGGTTTCCAATCGTCCCTCATATTAGCGGTAGCAAACCACTTGAGTGCCTTGATGTATGCTATTCGATCCTCTGGATCGGCGGATGCGAAGTTCGGATTCTTTGTGAAGGGTACTCCGCCTGGTAGATTGAGGGCGATGCTCGCAGGCATCCGGGCTTTTGGATCATATACTCCGAGACCTCTGAAAATAACGTTAGCGGCTATGCTGGAATAGAGCTCCGAAGGATCTCCCGCACCACCTTCACTTATCTCGCGTCCTCTCAATGCAAACCTGACAGCATGTCCTGGATTGGTTGCGATCAGACTTGCTAGATACAACCAGTCGTTCGGGGTGATGAGGCTGGGCGATGTCTGAATGTTGACCATGACAATTGGGCCGAGCGGAATGGCTTCCATTTGCGGATCATCAGCCCTTGTTTCACTATCAAAGAGAAACCATCGACCTATGCCTAGAATTTCAGCCCAGTTGGCGTGTAGCTCATCCACGTCCGTCAATTTTAAAGAGGTCAATATCGATTGAAGCATCATCAGGAAATTTCGTTTTACATATTCATCAACATTTCCCTCTACACTTGTGGATCCCGCTTCAATTTCTTTTGATAACTTTGCGTATTCATAGGCGAGCATGAGTGCTGCTCGGGCTCTTTCGACATTCGGCAGCAGATCAAATCCATCCCGCAAATACTGAAGTGAACGGACGACTGCTTGTTCCTCCCCCGATGCGCGGGAGGATTTTGTAAACGTTGTGGCCCTGATGGCGATATCTATGATATCCTTCTCTTTCAGCTGTCGAAATGTTTCTGAAGAGAGTTTCGTATATATCCATGACTGCCCTGTTCCGCTTTCAAGTGAGATGTTTAGAGCGTTTCCCTGTTCATCATCCACCTCAAAGATGAAGGTATAATCGGATATACGTATGAATTTAGTAGGCCTGAACAGCAGATTCTCCACTCCTTGAACGGTTGTGAATGGCATCCAGGCATCCATGGTGGTTCTGGAATACCCAGGCCGCACTTGAGCTGCCATCGCATGTTCTCTGCTTCTTTTTCTGAACTCAGTTCTGGGTGCTAACTCGCCGAACATGATCTTACCCCTGGTCTCGGGATTAATTACGACCGATCCCATCGTCAACCAGCGGACGCCTGCGATGAGTGAGCGTAATTTCGCCTTCGTAGTTTTGGGTGGGCCTAGTTGAAGTGATCTATCCCAAGTCATCACCGTCAGTGGGATTGGTCTTCTTATCTCCGATTTGGTTACCTTAGCATGTCTTTTATACACGGAGGTAGGTATATGCGATCGGATTTCTGCTAGAGCAAACGCCCTTGCCGTCAGCAATAGTAGATTGGCCTCACTGATGCTGCCAGCTCCTCCGGGCACTTTGATATGGATGGTTATATTATTCTTTGATGACGTATCTGCACGTGCGGAGATATTACTATCGGCGGACTTTTCGAATTTAAAATAGATGCCCTGTCTTCTCTGCAATACGACGCTATCGCCGTAGAGGAGAATTCCTGGATCCGGCACGCCTATCTCTTCCATCGCCCTGATCAAAACTTGGTCTCGTTCCGGATTATCGTTTCCAAGTTTCTGTAGTACTTTGTCCAGCGTTGTGATTGCCACCGGTCTGAAATTTTCTGGATAGGGGGTCGACCTTTCGATTGCAGATCCGAACGCGGTCCATGCCAATATGAATTTTTGACTCGTATCTGCCCTCTGAGCACGAGTTGCGATACATCGGAGATCCGCCCCCAGTGCACGATCTTTGGAAGCGATGGCTTTAGCCAGATTCATCAGCACTTCAGGCTTGAACGCTGCATCCAAGCCACCGTCCATAGGAATAAGATTGCTCTGTTCCGCAAATCTTCCATCGGCCAGTGTGTCATATAGTTCGGTTACGAATTGTGTTTCGCGAAATACAGGCGGTGTCTTCGTCAATTCTGACTCCGCTATTTCATGAAGTGGTTCGAGGTTACCTTCGGTAATGTGAATTTTTGCGTACCTGAGCAATATTGCCCTACTGATTAACAGCTGAAGCTGCTTTTCGGTGAGTACCCTCAGACGGTTTGGGACTTCAATTTCTACCTTAGGCGTCCCGTCTTCCTCCACTGCGAATCGTATCCCAAAATATGACCTCTTTGATCCGGAAAATTCTACTTCAATATCGTCCAAATCATCGAGTCGTTCCAGGACGGTGGTTCTCACAAGTTTTGGGGCTTCCATTTCCAGCATGGCACTTTCGATCCAAGTTTTTCTTTCATTCCTATCCAGAAGGAGACTTCTTGTTTTGGATATCAAATCGACTTGAGGAGTTACAGAAGCCGCTGCGACTTCTTCCGCACGATGGGATGTGCCGGCGATGACCTGCGTATATTCCTGCCATGCAGCTCTAACCGCTTCACGGTCTTTTCCGGCATGTATTGCTTCGGATACGTGAGTTTGAAGTTGTCCTGCGATCGCCGGATCAACAACGTGGATCGCCGTGGTTAAATCTCTTATTGTTTCAACTCTGAAAAAAGTTGCAGGATCTAACATGGCCGGATTTAGGCAGACGTTTCCCAAGTGGCGATGCAGCTAGCGCAGATTGAAGACCATGTACTATGGTCGATCCCTTAAGAACCATAATATAAAAAAGCCCCCGTGATATTGGACAACCCTTCAACAATTTTCACGTTTTCTATATCTTCTAAGTGCCAATCTTTATCGGTTCGGCGGAAAAAAAGTTGCGTGAAAAAGGGGACCTATCTCCAAATTGCACCACCGGTCCCGGAGTAAATAGTCCCGGAGTAATAGAGTTAACTCTGTGATTTTAGATATTTTTCCAGATTTCATATCCATATAACGTTCTGCGGGATGAGGTGTCAGCTCAGATAATCCCTAAAGATCAGTGACATAGCCCCGTTGCTCCGGGACCGTGGGGTTCAGCTGGACCCCCCATATGGGGACTTTTTACCCCGTTTTTTCGTGGATATTCACATATATAATTATACGACGAAGTGGTGTTCTATTATAAGTGTATGTTATTATTATTTAATTAGCCATAATCCTAAAAATCCAAAATATCCACTTTGGCATTCGGATTGCATATATACGAGGTGACGGTGATGCATCCCATCCCCGTCCAACTGGAGGGCCAGTTGAAAACAAGGAGGATATGATGGTCAAACAAGTGAGAAAGATGGACGTCAACAATGACGGCAGAGTTTCCAAGAAGGAGTATAAACAGTATTGGAAAAATGCCGATTCAAGGTGGAACGTGAAGGCCAGACAGTCCAGTGCATATAAGGGTACCTATTCCCCAAAGAAGGGCGCTAGCTTCTCGGATTTTGGAGATGCGAAGAGTCCTTCGGCCAAGAGCCTTGAAAACGTCGAGAATCAGATGAAGTCGCTTCTCACGCAGATGGATCAGGTCAAGGGTGAAAAGGCAAAACTCGAAACCCTTGAGAGACAATACAGCAATCTGCTCGAGCAATCCAATCAGCTACAGAAAATGGTCAGCAAGAGCCAGGGCAAGGCCCCCGGTACCCCTAAGCAGATGAAGAGCCAGGGAGCTGGAGTTCACTCACTCAAGGCTAATGTAATGAATAATGGAAGCAATACAAAGGGACTAAACGCCGCATCGGCCAAGGCCCAGACCTACGGCCTGGGTGTAGCAAAGGCAACTGGCTTTACTCCTCCCGGGCAGTGGGGTGAGGTTGAATTCGGCGGTATGAACGGCTTGGATGCAAGTGCTATGATGCAGAGTTCACTCGTCAAAGAGGAATACGTTCAGAAGGCTTGGGATAGTGTGAATAAGAATTCACAGAAGGGTAAACAGCTCATGATGCTCTTCTTCTACTATGCGAGAATGGCAGAGTCCGGTGACATGGGTGCTGTCTATCAGTTCATGAAATTCATCACCTACATCATATCTAAGGATAAGGCGAAACAGCAGATCGAGATGGGTAAGAAACTCATCCAGCTGCAGGAGCTTTCACGAAAGTGGACGAACAAGCTTCTCGATGTCCAATCGAACGCGACGGATGCCAGCGCATCGAGCGAACTCATGAAGACGATGACGATCGTGAAGAGTGAGACCGATGCGATCGCGACATCGCAGAAATTGATATCACAGATGATGGAGGAGTTTGCACAAGTAGTAGAAACACTGACAAACGTTACCAAAGGT
>CAYWIG010000126.1:0-5786 GCA_964458295.1 uncultured Myxococcales bacterium | reverse complement strand
ATAATGCCATTTCTTGTAGCCATGACGAGGAACTTACCCTTTTCAAACTCCTTCACCGTGAGTATGGCTGCGATGGAATCCTTGCTGGACATGTTGATCAGATTTGTAATCGACTGACCGCGCGCCGTCCTGCCAATCTGCGGAATTTCATGCACCTTTAACCAATAGACCTTTCCCGCCGAAGAGAAGACGAGTACATAGCTGTGCGTCGACGCCACGAAGAGATCCTCCACAAAATCCTCTTCCCGCATCGACATGCCTTGTTTCCCTCGACCGCCGCGACGCTGCGCGCGATAGATACTGATCGGACTCCTCTTTATGAATCCACGGTGGGAGACGGTAATCACCATCTCCTCCTCCTGGATCAAATCCTCTACGTCCAACTCCTTCGTCTTCGATTGAATAATCGTCCGACGCTCGTCGCCATACTTCTCGCGGATAGCGATGAGTTCATCGCGGATGATCTGATAGACCTTCTTCTCATCCGCAAGGATGCCCTTCAAACCCTTGATCAGCTCCTGCACCTCTTTGTACTCCGCAACGATCTTGTTCCTCTCGAGACCGGTCAACCTATGTAGTCGTAAATCCAAGACCGCTTGCGCCTGTATCTCAGAGAGTTTGAACCTCTTCATGAGGCCTGTCCTAGCGATAGCAGGTTCCTTGGATTTCTTTATCAGGGCGATGACCTCATCGATATTTTCAACGGCTATCTTCAAACCGGCCAAGATGTGCGCCCTCTCCTCGGCCTTCCTGAGCTCAAAAGCAGTCCTTCTGGTAACGACCTCACGCCTATGATCTACGAAGAGGTCCAACGCTTCTTTGAGATTCAATATCTTGGGCTGCCCCCCGACGATAGCCAGAAGGATAATTCCATAGCTCGTCTGCATGGCGGTGTGTGCAAAAAGTTGATTCAAGACTACACCCGCAACAACGCCCCTCTTGAGTTCGACGACTATTCTCATGCCGTCACGATCCGATTCGTCACGGATGTCGGATATCCCATCTATCTTTCCGTATTTTACGAGGTCGGCTATTCTTTCTATCAACTTCGCCTTGTTGACCTGGTAGGGGATCTCGGTGATCACGATGCTCTCACGGTCACCCCTGGCCATCGGTTCGATCACGGCCCTCGCCCTGATCTTCAGAGAACCTCTGCCAGTCTTGTAGGCATTTTTTATACCTTCCTTACCATCGATAAATGCGCCCGTGGGAAAGTCCGGGCCGGGAATCAACTTCATCAACTCATCGACAGAAACAGCAGGCTTATCTATTATCGCGATACATCCATTCACAATTTCAGTTAGATTATGCGGTGGAATTTTCGTGGCCATACCGACCGCGATTCCGTCGGAACCGTTGATCAATAAATTTGGAACTCTGGAAGGTAGTACGTTCGGCTCTACAGTCGTCTCGTCGAAGTTCGGTGAGAAATCTACCGTATCCTTATCGATATCGGCTAAGAGTTTTTCCGCCAGCGATTTCAACCTTGCCTCTGTATAACGATAGGCAGCAGCGGAATCGCCATCGACTGAGCCGAAGTTTCCCTGGCCGTCGATAAGAGGGTAACGCATATTCCAATCCTGCGCCATACGGACCAAGGTGTCGTACACAGCCTGATCACCATGCGGATGATACTTCTTCAAAACTTCGCCGACGACGCCGGCGCACTTTGAAAAACGTTTATTGGAAAGAAGACCTTCGCGAAGCATCGCATAGAGGATTCTTCTGTGAGCTGGCTTCAAACCATCGCGCACATCCGGAATCGCACGACCGATTATGACGCTCATCGCGTAGTCGAGATATGCACCCTTCATCTCGTCTTCTATGTTGATTGGGAGAACCTCAGCTGCTCGGTTCATCTTCATACCCCCGTATAAGATTGAGTGAAAAAAATGCGAATAATCCTACCGTCAATTTTCTCAGGATTGACGGAAGATCATGCACTCGGGTCCAAAAAAAGTCAACGGGAAGTTAGGCGTTTTTTGTAAAACCTCATAGAGCTTAAACCCTTATTATATAGGGATTAGCGCTACTTAAGGGATTTTATTTTTCGCATAATAAAACACGTTTTTCCTATAGGACGTACCGCGCAGATATAGATATCATCCACATTTGACACGACATTTTTGTTTGACATAGCAGATACCCTCACGTAGATTTCCTGCCTACGAACGACAGCAAACGCTCACATATAAAGAATATCTGGCGTAGCTAATGTTCGAATCCAATAACGGAAGGAGGTGATTCCAAATGACAAAAGCCGAACTTATTTACTACATCTCAAAAGATTGTAAGATTTCAAAGGCTCTAGCCGAAAAAGTTCTCAACTCGATGACACATAATATCGGTAAGTGCTTGCGCAAGGGGGACAAGATTACGTTGACGAATTTCGGAACGTTCTACGTTTCCAAGCGCCGTGCTCGCACGGGACGCAACCCGCAGACGGGTGCTGTGATCCAGATTGAGGCTCGTAAGGTTCCTCGCTTTAAGCCAGGCAAGCAACTTAAGGACTGGGCATCGTAAGTCAGAGTCCTTAAGAGATTTTGGAAAAGGAGGCGCCCCTGGAAGGAGCGCCTTTTTTTTTAAATTCCAAGCACCAAACTTTTAAATCCCAAATTCCAAGCATCAAATTCCAAATAAATTCCAAATCCCAATTACCAAACGACAAAGCTCATTATAATGACGAATTGTCTTTGGAAATTGGAAATTGGAATTTATTTGTGATTTGGAATTTGAGATTTGGTGCTTCGCCTTAAGTTATCCAACGTTCATATACTCACGAACCCTCAAAGGAACGCCCAGTTCTTTTGCCTTCTCCTCACACGCGTCGAGATCGAGATCCGGCAGCGCGACTACGGATACAATAACATCGGAAATATATTTCTTCGCTTCCACGATAAAATCGCAGACCGCCTTATAGGCCTCTTCGCCATACTCAGACTTACATATATCAGAATAGAACTTTGAATCCGCAGCGTTTAAGGAGATGGATATTGAATCCACCAGGCCCTTCAGCTCCGGCAGGACATTTCTTCCGTACACAAGATTTGCGAGGCCGTCGGTGTTAAGACGCACACTCTTTACACCTCGCTCCTTCATCCTCTTTGCTATCACCTTTAAGACCTCCAGCCTCTTGGTCGGCTCCCCATAACCACAAAACACGATTTCATCATATTTTTCAGGCTGCCCTATGGAACGAAAGATCTCATCGACGTCCGGTTCGTGCTCCAACTTTAAATAATGCCCCTTCACCTCGTAATCTATAAACTTTGGACAGAATTTACAGGCAAGGTTGCAGTTGTTCGTTATATTGAGATACATCGAATTTCGTATCTGATAGGCGATCTGAGTCTCCATCTCGGAACCGGGCAACCCGAATATCCGCTTGGCATTCAAGGTCGTGACGCGAGCTACATCCTCCGTGGTCAACCCTTTGAGCTTTGCGATTTTTTCAGCGACCTGAACGACATATGAAGGCTCATTCCTCTTTCCACGATAGGGCTCAGGCGAAAGATACGGACAGTCGGTCTCAATCAAGATTCTCTCAAGGGGAATAGTCGCCGCCACCTCCTGAAGTTCACGAGCATTCTTAAACGTAACGACGCCCGGTATCGATATATAGAAACCCTTCGTGATAAGTATTTCTGCAAACGCCCTATCCCCCGAAAAGCAGTGAAAGATACCGCCCCTCTTTGGAACGCCCACCTCTTGGATAATCTTCCATACATCATCGTGTGCATCGCGATCGTGAATTACGACAGGTTTATCCGTTTCGTCGGCGAGCTTAAGTAGTTTCTTAAACCACTTCCTCTGAACCTTTGGGTCGGAATGCTTGTGATAGTAGTCGAGGCCGATTTCGCCAAATGCGACGACTCTATCCTCACGAGCAAGCTCCTTCAGTTTCACAAGCCAACTGTCGTCCATCTCGGATACATCGTGAGGATGTATACCTACGGTAGCAAATATTCTCTTATTAGTTTTGGCGAATTCGACGGCATCCAGGTTACCATCCAGACCGGCGCCCGCACCGATCGTGATAATATACTCCAGACCGGCATCCCAGGCCCTATCCATCACCTTCTTCCTGTCCTTATCGAACTGCGAGAACGTCAGGTGGGCGTGTGTATCGATAAAACTACTTTCCCTCTTCACAGCTTTTCACCTCTGGTACTTGCAAATCCTCCTCCACCGCATTCGGAAAGTCCGCTTTAAAAGCCATCAACATGCGATCGAGCAGATTTATATAGTTACTCTCATCCGTACTTTCAACAAACGCTCGCGCCTTCTGTAAAAAAAGATGACATGATGTAGCCCCCCACCCCCTTCGGAGTAAGGTCTCGACCAATTCAAAATCTATATTCTGCCCTGAAACGAATCCTTCGAACTCGTTCATCCATGATTTCTCGAGCATCGAGATGGCCTTTTTCTTGTCGCCCTTCTTACAATACGCAAGCCCCATAGTCGTATATGCCTGATGCGCAAAGACGGAATTCTTTGGAATCAAATCAAGAACCCTCTTCGACTTCTTTATCGCCTGTCCATATTCTGCAAACTGATCGACGAGGAGCCTCGCGGAGATAATCTTTAGAGCCGGATCCTCAGGGAGAAGTTTCTCAGCGCGCTGATAATGCTTCCAAGCGGTCTTGTATTCCCCCTGGACCTTAAAGAGCACACCCATCACGGAATGATACAGCGCTATCGATGCATCATCGTCGCTCCTGGCCATATTGTTCGCCAGGAGTTTCTCCGCATCGCTGTACTGCTTCGCAGCGATCAGCTGAAACGCGCGATTGCAAACATCTGAAGGATTTAGTGACTCACGCTCTTTTTTGTTTGGATCGATCATAATCAAAACCGGTTCCTATTTCACGAACCCTTGCCCATTTAAATACCGATTCTACGGATTTCAGGTTTAATTCCAAGCACTTTCTTACATCGCTACACTTTAAACACCGGATTGATTCCAATTCCTGGCACACCCGTAGGAGGCAATATATGAGGCCCTGAGTATGAAATTCCACCCGTGAAAGCACTACCATTCATGAAGAGCGGCGTGTCGAGATCGCACCATCCAACATTCAGTGCCGCCGCGAGGTGAAAGCCGGCGCTCATCGCGAGCCTGGATTCGACCATGCCGCCGACCATCACAGCAAGACCGCCTTGCTCTGCAACCTCAGCGATTCGCATCGCCTCGACTATTCCACCATGCT
This sequence comes from uncultured Myxococcales bacterium, assembly GCA_964458295.1. GTDB lineage: Bacteria > UBA10199 > UBA10199 > 2-02-FULL-44-16 > JAAZCA01 > JABGOS01. The sequence continues at coordinate 576 of CAYWIG010000126.1, read as the reverse complement.
TCATGAGTTTTAAATTTGCCCCGCCAGCGGCCTCATTTCCTATAACTCTTTCGGCATCCTGAAGGGTAAAGATGGACTCATCCGCATACACCTTGCATCCCATATGCAGGGCATGACCAACAACCCTCTTCATTGCCGACATGTCATTCCTCCCAACGGGCTGTTCAAAGATCTGCAGAGCGCCACGCGGAAGATCGACGCCGTTCATATCCAACAGATTCAACGCCTCCTCCGGGCAAAACCCCTCGTTCGCATCGAGAAGAAGTCTCAGTGCAAAGAGCCTTTCGCCCTCCTTGAACGCGCGAACGACTGCAGCAATTCGCTGAATCGATTTTTCGACGCTGTCGCCCACCTTTATCTTTATCCTGTCGAATCCCTGTTCCAGATACATCCTCGCCTGTCCCGCAGCCACCTCAGGGCTGACGAGGGGGATCGTTATGTCGGTCATGTGCCCGCCGAATCTCGCATCAGGATTTAGAAAAGTCGCTAAAGGTTTATTCGCCCTCTTCGCCATGATGTCGAAGAGCGCCATTTCGAGTGCAGCCCTCGATGCGGGAAACCTAAGGATTTTCCTCG
>CAYWIG010000125.1:0-5826 GCA_964458295.1 uncultured Myxococcales bacterium | reverse complement strand
AAGTGAAGCTTGACCTGTAAGGGACCACGGGCTTGCCCGTGGGGAACCATTATATTCCCCACGTCCAGCTCGATCAAATTATACCATATTTACATCGCTTCTTCATATTTCCTAAATACTTTGACTATGCAAATGATAGAGATAATTTCGTCTCGTAAAAAACATTGATAACCTGCTGAATTCTATGTATAAATAAATATAACGGGGGAGCGATATTAACCAATTCATAAAAAAGCTGATCTCAGCAATTCTATTGCTTGTTGTGGCCATATTTCTACCTGCGCAGTCCATCGCCCTAACAAGAGGCTTTGAGGCGATGTCGCTTCGACCTGCGACCGACGGTGGACCATATGTTGGTGTCTGGGGGAGCGAAAATCTGAATCAGCTGGAGTGGGAGGCGGGGACGTTAGCCGTCTACGCCTATCGTCCCTTACAGCTGACACAAAATGGTAGGCGCGCTCGGGGTATTCTGGACCATACGCTCGTGCAGCATTTCTACGGCCAGTTTGGCATCGTCGATCAGTGGCTTTCCCTGGGCTTCGATATTCCGCTTGGATGGTGGGCGCAGTTTCGCGACCCGAACGTCGCAGCGGCCACGAATCAAAATAAAATTGTATTTGGCGATATCTATGTCAACTTTAAGTCGAAACTCGTGAAGACGAAATTATTCGGCTTTGCAATTCGTCCCTTCGTTTCTATTCCCACAGGTTTTGGAAAGGAATTTTTTGGAAATGGTGGTGTGATTGGTGGCGGAACGTTGATAGGTGAATTTAACCCATTCAACATCTGGTCGCTTTCTTTAAACGCTGGCGTTCAGGTTAGGAATGAATTTAATTTTAGAGATATCGAGAAGAGCAATCAGTTGGAGTTTGGGATTGGTACGGCGATTCAGGTTACAAAGCCAGTTTCAATTGTACTTGAAGTCGCCTCGTCGACGAGACTCTCAGGCCCATTCACTGAAAAGGTGGAATCCCCAACAGAGGCGCGTGGAGCCATCAAATGGGCGATCGGCAAAAGCGGATTTCTTGCAAGCCTCGGAGGTACAGCGGGGATCGTCAAAGGTTCAGGTGCTCCGACGTATAGCGCTTTTGCGGGATTCAGTTTTTCACCTAGAAGGAGGAAGTATCGTCCAAAGCCGGCAAAATTCGATTTCAGCGATTATACGGTTCACTTCGCCACAAACAGTCATAGCGTGAATGATTCTGGAAACGCCGGAAAGATATGTGATCTATCTGATAAGATACGTAATAAAAAGATCGACATCCTAATTGAGGGATATACGGATTCAACCGGTTCTGAAGAATACAACGAGGTGCTTTCCCAAAAACGTGCCGAGAAGGTCGGTTGGTTTCTGAAGTTACTCGGGATCGAATCATCGAGAATGACTACCGCAGGAAGAGGATCCGCCGATCCAGCAGGAGACAACTCCACCGCAGAAGGGCGGGCTGCCAATAGAAGGGTCGAGTTTCGGGGCCGTTGAGGCGCTATTTTTTTGACGCTAGGTGAGTAAAAAAACACCCATTAGAGAGATGCTTATCGATATCAAGTGCATGATATTATTAGTAATTATTTTTAAAAGGGTTCGGCACGAACCTTGCTGATACTATTCTTCGGGAAGGGATATGGGAAAAATTCATCTGACATTTTCAATATCGTTATTCCTTTTAATAGCGCTGCTTCATTCATGCGGATCCGGACCTGCGATGATTGAGCTTGCAGGAGACAACACCGCCATCAATATTGAAGCTGGCGGTATTGATGTGCCGGTTGATCAAGCTATCACAATAACCTTTGGCGCCCCGATGAGCGTCTCGAGTGTGACACCAGACACGTATTTCATTACTCAAAGCGGCACCATTAATTCAGCAATTTCAACGCAGGTAGCATCCACAAAGGTTTCTGAAGTAGATCCAGCGATATGCGATCCAGCAAATGCTGTACCCGCAACGATCACTCCAGTGTCATCGGGTGATTGCGTTACAGCATTTACGATCGCTTCGGATTCAGACTTTGAACATGGTACCAACTATACCCTATGCGCAACATCCGGAATCGAAACTTGCAATCCTAATGTAGACGGCTTCTTTGGCGGGATAATGCAGGGATTTACAACCGTTGCTGATACAGCAAACACGCAGTGCGTTGAAACGGAAAGCTGTTCAGGGGAATGTGGTGGTATGGGGTATTCAAATAACGATGGCACGAGTTGTTATTCGGATAGTGATTGTTCAACGGAGTGCCCTGGTGATACAACCAGGCCGACAGTTACAATTACCTCCAACGAAGCGACGCTTACAGCCCAAAGTCCATTCACGATCACAATAACATTCAGTGAAGAGGTGGCCGGGTTTGAAGTTGGGGATATGACGGTTACGAATGCTGCGGCTTCGAGTCTTACTGCGACCACGGAGAATAAGGTATATACCGCGTCTGTAACGCCGCCATCCGGCGACCCCATAACTATTACGATCTCCATAGCTGATGGGGTGGTCACCGACGCCAACGGCAATGAAAATGAGGTGTCGAATACATTTTCCATACGTTACGATACTTCATTTTTGTCAGTCTCCATAGACTCAAGCGTCACCGATCCGACAAACGATTCGCCGTTTGAGGTGACGATCGAATTCAGTGAAGAGGTTAGCGGTTTTGTGGTTGGAGATATCTCAGTAACAAACGGTGCAGCTGGTAATTTTAATTCAGATAGTAATCCTATCTTTACATCGGATATCACCCCCACCGCCGATGGAATAGTGACGATAGAGGTCAACGCGGGGGTTGCTACAGATGCGCTTACCGGGGAAAAGTCAAATACTGCAGCACCGCCATTTAGTACGACGTATGATGGTACGGCGCCTACAGTTGATAACACCTCACCTGCAGACGCGGATGTCGCTGTTGCTGTCGATACATCAGTTGATGTTACTTTTGACGAGGTGATGGCTCCAGCTACGATTACAACGAACACTTCGGATACCGTGTGTTCGGGATCCTTGCAGGTTTCGGATGATGATTTTGCGACATGTGTTCAGATGACGAGCGGGGATCCATCCAGTGGCGACAACGAGACATTTACGATTACGCCAGATCCAGGTCTGGATTATAGCACAGCATACAAGATTAAAGTGACCACCGCCGTTACCGACGTTGCCGGAAATGCACTTGCTGCAGAGTATGAAACAGGCACGGGATTTACAACTTCCGCAGCCCCAAAGATTATTTTTGTTACGAATACCAGGTATAATGGTGATCTCGGAGGTAAAACCGGAGCGGATGAAAAATGCATGAATGATTATTATTATCCTGGTAGCGGGACCTATAAAGCGATGATAACAACTAGGTTTGATTGTAACTATCCTCCACATTCGTCGCTGCGCGTTGCATGCTGCACGGCAAATTGCACGGACCCATCTGAAAACTACGATTGGGCATTAGCTCCAAATACCCCATATACCCGAGCGGATGGTACTCCTCTGTTCACAACAAACTCTGGCAGTATATTTAATTTTAACGATGGTGATTTTACAAATCCCATTCATACGTCAACATATACGATGTGGACAGGGCTTGATAGTGATTGGACCACCCCTGACAGCTATCAATGCAATAAGTGGTCAACAACATCATCAAGTGTGTATGCGGAAACGGGCTATTCATCCTATACGAACTACATAAGTGTTGCCCGAACCGATTTGCCATGTAATTACACAACTCGCCGTCTCTACTGCGTTGAACAATAATCTATGACATTTTAGAAAATTAGTTATGGGGAGGAGTGTAACTGAATAATGAAAAAGACAACTTTACTGATCATTGCTTTGGCTTTTCTGACTGCATGCGGCGGTTCATCAGGATCATCCGGTTCGTCGGAGGAGGCTGCCGAGGAAACCATTGAAGACGATGGTTGGCGGTGTATCACGAACAGCGGGGAGATTCTGGCCGGTATCGCGGTCGATGGTGCAACGGGGACGCTCACGGTGGTCAACAACACCTCTTCTGAGCTCGGTATCCCATTGCTCAGTATATTTGATTCCTCTACCGGAGAATTTACATCTGTCGAAGTAACTGATGCAACGGTGGTTGCTGCTGAAGGTTCAACGACAGGAACATTTACCTTCCCTTCGGAAACGGCTCCTGAGGATACAGCGCTGATTATGTTATACTTTGGCGACGATCAGGCGGCCGTATTCGTAACATCAACTACATATGAAGGTTTATCACCTGCAGTTATATATCCAAACGCGATTGAGCCTATAACATCGATCTCAACAAAACCCTTTCCGTACTATGTCGATCCGATATCGGGCGAGTGGGATTTTTCGATGGATATGAGCACTTCATACCTGACCGGAACGAATTGTCCAAGCTCATCGGCCTCCATGACGACCAGTGGAGATGCCAATCTGTACGTGTCGAACAGCGGGTATTCCGCCATATGGTATCCCGATGGCAACGTCATATCGCTCAACAGATCGTCAGTCGATGAGACCTTTGAAAGCATCGATTACTCCTTCCCTGTTGAAACCGAGGATGAGTCGATTATCTTTGGAACAAATGAATGGGAGCTTACTCCAACTTCAGCTTCAGAGATTGGCGGAACTCTGGAGTGGGACAACAATCAGGGCTGCACGGCTTCATATCCAATAACGATGACACATCAGGTTTACTCCGTTCCTGGAACCATCGCCCTCTGCGAGGGGCAGTGGTCTATCGACTATGACACCATCAACTGTGGTGGAAATACGATATTACCTGCCGAGTTGAGCAATCTTCCATGGCCGACGGGAGAGTTGGATGTGACTTATTACCCCGATGGAGATCCGATGTTTCTCGAATACGATACTATGATGGGCTATCAAAATTTATTGAATAACAGCGGAACCAATACGTATGGATCGAGTTTTCCCAGTATGGGGTTGGGGACTGTCACTATGACGATTCCCATCATGCCTTACGTTGCACCGATAAGCATAGTCGGTGGTTTCCAGATGACGGCGATCAACTCAACTACGATTTATGGAACGGTTGTAATTAACGGGTATGGTATTTTCCCCTGCGCGGGCATTGGAACATTCACGATGGAAGCCCTTAATCCATGTTGACGAAACATCAAATCAAATTAGTGGATATTGAAAAAACGGATGAACCACTGGTGGAACGATGGCTGAAGCAAGAGCACGTTAGGCGCTGGTGGGGCGATCAAAATATTTCCGATGTACTTCCACATAAAGTAAATAGATTGCATACGCTTATAATTGAAGTCGATGGTCGAAGAGTAGGCCTCGTTATAATAGCCTACCCCACACAAGACGAACTCGACAGCGCTGGCTTAAGCGATATTTCTGATAAAGCCGTCGATATCGATATAATGATTGGAGAGAAAGAGGATCTTGGAAAGGGAGTTGGATCACAGGCGATATCCATTGTCGCTGACAATCTACTGAAAGATGAATCCGTACCTTATCTGATCGCCTGTCCAAGCGTTAATAATATCGCTTCAATAAGAATATTTAAAAAAGCGGGCTTTTCTGAGGATCGTCGCTTCGATGATCCCGAATACGGCAGGTCTATTCTTATGAAGAGGGATCGAACTTGATCTGCATGGGCTTTAACGAGCAGGAATATTTGTTGTCACATTACTGCTGGTTTTACTCCTTCCTGCGACATCGGTAACCACAACCCAGCCGGTTACATTTTGATTCGAATTTAAACTACCAAAAGTCCAATATTCATCACCCAAAGATGTCCTTGTCGCTCCGGTCGAAGTGGCCCCATCGGCAGTGAGATAGGATACGCCCGTATCGGTGGTCAGATGTGACCGGCCGG
>CAYWIG010000124.1:0-5835 GCA_964458295.1 uncultured Myxococcales bacterium | reverse complement strand
TTCAAGCACCAAATGACAAATAAATTACAATTACCGAAATCTCAATGACCGAAACCATATGTTTGGAACATTTGGTCATTGGAATTTGTGATTTATTTGAAATTTGTGATTTGTTATTTGGAATTTTAATTATCCTTTCTTAGTTTTCTTATATATTCAGCTGCCTGCATGGCTGCAGCCGTTCCATCACCACAGGCTATGGAGATGTGTCTGTCCATATTTCGATGACAATCGCCAGCCCAGAAAAGGCCTTCAGTATCGGAATTCAGGAGCTCATCATCGATGAAATCAAAGTTCTTCTCCTTGCCGATACACGTAATTACGAGATCGGTCAATATCCGTTCGTCGTTGGAAAAAAACGCCAGCGTCCCATCCGCAGTCTTCTCGATGGACTGGATTTCATAACCACTTAGAACTTCAATGCTATTACGTTTTGCGCGTTCGAGGAGTATTGGGGCACATTTGGGTTTGTCTTTGCGCATCACGATCGTCACGCCGCTTGCGTTTCGCGAGAAATTCAGCGCCTGATCGAAGGCTGCATCCCCGCCCCCAATGACCACAATGCGTTTGCCACTGGCTTGCAGGTCGTCCGGATTATCGTACGAAAATATTACATCTCCAATCAGCTCGTGCTCTCCAGGAATGTTGAGTTTCTTAGGGGATAATCCGGATGCAATGATAACAGCCGATGCCATCAGTTTCTGCCTGTTCGTTTCGATGGCGAAATAGGCGTCTGACTTTGAGACGCTCGATACGGTCTCATTGATTATGCTGATACCATGTGATTTGACCTGTTCGATGAATCGCTGCATGAGATCGGATCCTCTTATTCCATCTGGCATGCCCGGAAAGTTCTCAATTAGATTCGCCGCGAGCGCCTGTCCGCCAGGACGATCCCTTTCAAACAGTGCAACAGTAAGCCCCTGTCTCTTTGCCTGCATCGCTGCCATAAGGCCTGCTGGGCCAGCACCGACTATGGCGACATCAACTGTATTGGGTTTCGTATCCATAGCGAAAGTGAAATACCAAATAACAAATTCCAAATAACAAATAAATTACAATGACCAAATTCCAATGACTGAAACCATATGTTTAGAGTGTTTGGTAATTGGAATTTGTGATTTATTTGGAATTTGGTGCTTGGGATTTGGAATTTCTAATCTCCTTAACAATAGTATCGGTTTGCTCAATATTAGCGAATCCGTATGATAAATTAAGTAAGCTCGCCCTGTGGTATTCCTCGCTCTTCGTTGCGCACGCATCATCGACTACTACTACACGAAAATTTTTCATGAAGGCATGGCGGGCGGATGTTTCGACGCATAGATTTGTCATCACTCCACATATGACGACGGTATCCACGTCGAACCTCTTTAGAGCCTGGTCGAGCTCGGTCTCCTCGAAGGCGCTGTAGCGTGTCTTCGTCAGAATGATCTCGCTCGATCTGGGTACGATTCCATCGATGAGTTCGGAATCCTCGTCACCGTTCCACGGCAGCTCTTCATCCCACCATCTTCCCATCTGACCGGTTGCTTCTCCCTTGGTGTGTGCATGTCTCGTGAACACTATCTGCCGATTCGATTTTCGGAAAGCGGAGATGAGCGATGATACGTTGGGTATGAGATTTGTTGGAGGATCCAAAAATGCCCTGGCACCGGATTCTAAGAAATACCGCTGCATATCTATGACAAGGAGTGCTGATTTTTTGATGGATATGGATTCTGTCTTCATTTTTTTAATAGGAGCTTCCATAAGGGGGTGTCTGCTATAATTAATTTCCCTTCCGCACCTTTTTTTATAGGAACGAACACGTTTTCTTCCGCGAAGGTTATCTTAAGTACACCGGTCGTAGGGTTTATCGACTCGATGGTGATGTTTTGTGGTTTTAGCTTGGGATCAATCGAGCTGATGTCGATTTTGAGTTTTCCGTCTTCGGGGAGTCGCTCAAGATCGTCATGATCGATGGATACCTCGATGGCTATATCACCTCGATCATCCATGATGGCGCCATCCTTTGTGACGACGCAATCTATGCTAGACGTAAAATTGCTGGTTAGAAAGAGATACCCCCCTATAGATGCGATGACGATTATCGCCATACCAAACGCAATGACGCCGTTGACGCGTTTGGCGAGATCCTTCATTGAGAATGCATCTATGAATCTATCGAAGAAATTCATTTAGTCACCCCCTCGAGCAGATTCTTTTCAGCTATAATCTCATAGTCGTCGCCCTTTCTGAGTAGATCGGCCTTCCTCTTCAACTCGGATAATAAGTCCTCAGGGGTTTTGAAGCCTTTGTGCGTGATTCTCGTTCCCACGAATGCGAGTTCATCGACCTTTATTGGGTAGTTGACAGTTTCATCATCATCCCTCGGAAGAACATCTTTCATGCGTTTGAAGAATTGTTTGAGTTGACCCTCACTTATCTCTGGGAGAAGGAGCAGTAAGGTATCGCCATCGAGCCTAGCGCAGTTATCCCCAAGCCTGATCTGTTTCTTGATGAGGAAATCCACCGCATCCGCAAACTCCTCAGCCGCATCCGCACCATCCTCCTCTTCGATATCCCTGTACTTGCGGAGTTCAAGTATGGCCAGGCAGAATTTGGATCCGTATCTCGCCGTTCTCTCGAACTCCATGCCCAGGTGCGAACGAAAGGCCCGAAGACCTCCGAATTGACGCCAGTAGAACTTATAGAAGGCACCCCTTTTTTCGATCAGGCCATCGAACTCCCCCTCCTCGACGAACTTGCCATCGTCCAGAACCATTATGTTGTCTGCAGATTTAATGGTGGAGAGTCTGTGTGCGATGACGATAACCGTCTTCGAGCTTCTGAGTCTGGATATGACCTCGTGAATCTTATATTCACTCTCTGCGTCGAGGGCGCTCGTCGCTTCATCGAAGATGATGATCGAGGGATTGCGAAGAAGGGTCCTTGCGATCGCAATTCGCTGCCTCTGTCCTCCGGAGAGATAGCATCCACCCGCTCCAACATCGGTGTCATATCCGCCTGGCATCCTCTCGATGAAGTCGCTAGCACCTGCCATCTTTGCAGCGCGCATCGCATCCCCGCGTTCCATCTCTTCACTTCCATAGAGGATGTTGTCGATGATGGAGCCGTCGAAGAGGGTTGCGTCCTGGGAGATAATTCCGATCCTTCCTCTGAGTGAGTGGATCTTCACCTCGGAGATGTTCTGACCATCGACCAGAATTATTCCCTTCGTCGGGTCGAAGAAGCGAAGCACAAGATCGACGAGCGTTGTCTTGCCACTTCCGGAGGCCCCGACGATCGCGGTTACGCTGTGCGACGGAAAGTTTACATCGATATCGTGTAAAACCTCATAATCCGATTCATATGAGAAGGAGAGATCCTGTGTCTGGATCGTCCCCTTTTCTATATTTACATCCTGAAGTTTACAGTCGACGTCATCCTCAGAGGCGGTGTCGAAAACCTCATCGAGGCGACGCATCGATACGAGATTCGTTTTCCATTCGGTGAAGAGGTTTATGAATGACTTGATAGGATCGCCTAATTGCTCGAAGTAGAGCATGAGGGCTATGACCTCACCGATCGTGAGGGCTCCCATCACTACTTGGTAACCCAGGTACCATACGAGGAACATGCTCCAGATCTGAATCGTGATTGAATTTGTAAATATCCTCACGATGTCCAGCACCCGCTCCCTGACTCCGATCCTATATCTTCTCCTCAGTAGGTGACCGAACGAGACAGTCTCATTTTCTTCCTGTCCGAATGCCTTTATCGTCTTTATGTTCGCGAGTTTTTCCTGGACGCTGGAGTAGATCGCCGAATCTGCATCAATGGATTCAGATTCGATCTTGGCCTGCCTCGAGGCATAGAATTTCGCTTCGAAAATATAAAGTGGAATTGATAGCAATGCGAGCAGTGTTAAATTCGGATTTATATACAAAGCGATGGCTAAGATGATTAGAAATCTTCCGCCGTCAATTATTATCGTGGGAAGGATATTCGCGACCATTCCCGTCGTCTTGCCGACGTCATCGGTTATCCTGACGATGAGATCGCCTAATTTTTTTTCACGGTGGAAATTCAGGGGCAGCTTTTGAATTGCCTGAAAGACCTTGCGGGTGAGGCCGGCTGTCGTCTCCTGATGAATGTAGATCTGAATGTAATCGGAAGCGGTGCTCAGGAAAAAGTAGAGAAAATAGATTATGACGATCGCTATGATCGTTTGATTTAATAGCATGAGATCGCGGTATGGATAGGCATAGTCGAAGAGCAGGCGCATGAAGAGCGGGGTGGAGAGCCCCAAGATAGTCATCCCGACGTCGAAGAGTATCGAAATCAGGAAGGGCGCGAGATACGGTTTTAAAACACCGTGATATCTTTGAAGAATTTTTGCGTCTTCCATTGGGTAGGCATTCTAGTCATCGTTAAATAATTTCACAAGAATTTCTGGGCCCTGAAGCAACATGGGCTTTTTGAGACCGATAACTGGGGTGTCTGGGTAACTGATTTCCCAACCCCAGGGGTTTGGATATTGGTTGGTAATGGGATAACCGATAATAGGGAGGGGTTTATGGGAGATGATAGGGTGTCTGATTCACAGAAGAAGGTCCACGATGGATCCTGGTCGAGGGTGAAGAGAAAGCGCGTTCTTGAGCTCCTCGATATGGATACGAGTAATTTCGAAAATCCTCAAATATATTGGCATGTTATAGAGAAAAGGCTTGAAACTCTCAAGCTGAGCACCACCGAAATGGCCAAACTCAGAGAGGTCTTGTTGGAAATGATGTTTGATTGCTAGTTTTTTGGTGTTTAACCCATCATTATAATAGAAATAGACCTAAATGTTACCAAAACGGTGAATTTTCCAATTATATCGACCAATTACTACAATCGAAGTTCATTTTTCCCCTCAAAAGCAACTTAAGAGTCAAAGCTGCCGATAAAAATATTACGGGGCAATGCGCTTGGGGAAATAATGGCGAGTATTCCAGAACACGTTCTGCAATCTAAACCTATAGGTGATACGACTTCAGAGCAGAGGGGGGCGGTGCGCAGGCTCTCTGATGACGAGCTCATCAATCATTATCTCAATCCAGGTAAGTGTCCTTATGATAAAGAGCTCATCAAGTTCGAACATGAGTTTCGCCTCTTCAATTTGTCCTATGCCAGTAAATTTCAAAAAGCTGACCTAAAAAATATTGAAAAGATGCAGCTAGGCGAGACGCGTTACGATGTTTTTAAGATAGATCCCTTTCTTTCGGTTCCCCTGCCTGCAAGTAACTTCCTGTTTAAATGGATTTACAGAATGCAGGGCAGGCAATGCTCAAAGGTCATAGATACGAATAACAATCACAAACCCGATAACGGAGACACGTGTATCGGAAGGAACGGTGCTGAATTTCCAAATGCAAAATTTATTGGTAAAGAAATTTGGGCTACGAAAATCGGAACGACTTGTAATTATAGTCAGTTTAAATATTTTGATAAACAATGTGTGGCGCCTACACCGGGTACGGCTACATTTTACAATGAGAATTCAAATACAACCTTTGATGTGCATCACCCAGGTCCCTTAGAACGATTTTCGATGAGCCTCGCATCTGAGATGCAGGAGTATGGTCATAGGATCTATAGCCAGGCCAAAGCTGTGCTTAAGTCGATAGGGGTGAGTGCTGAAAATAACCCCATACTGTATGGGGCGGCATTGTTGGCTTTATTCGGACTCGCTGCACATCCGGCGACGCGAGCTGTAACCCTTAAAGGTTTGAACGTAGTAGGTGGAGCGGGAGCGATAGGTGGTACAGGTTACTTAGCCTACAATAGGGTCGATGGGATAGTTACGTT
>CAYWIG010000123.1:2509-5857 GCA_964458295.1 uncultured Myxococcales bacterium | reverse complement strand
CGAGGATGGGAAAAAGGTCTACGCGGAATGCAAAAAATCTAATGATAATACAAATATGGAAGACTACTGCCGCCTCTATGAAAACGCCGATGAGATCCGCGTTCTCTTTGGAACCACGAAGGAGTTGCTCTGCCAAAATAGAGGTAATGGAACATGCATTGTTAACAATCCGCCCTGGGAGGCAGGTGATCCTCCATATTTCCATACATATTTCATTGGCGGGCTTGGGGGAACGGTATCTACGGATGTATGTAAAGGTTGCAGCTGGGGAGAACACAACACGAAGATCGGTCAACATTCAGGCCCAGAAGAACCGAACGTGTTCGATGTTGAATATTTCAACAAATTAGACAACGCCATCTATTGGGGTGATTACAAGATCACGATGGAGTAGGAGTCCTTCTAAATAAAAAAAACAAAAGGCGTCTGAAATTCAGACGCCTTTTTTATATGTCTATAAAATTTAATCGATCAATCAAACTTATATGGCAGAGCGGAGACGGTTAACTCGCCAAGGTTTAGTAGTCTTCTACTCTTGGAAAGCATCGCACCCGCTTTTACAGCCAACCCTTGGGCCTCTTCCATCTTTTTCTCCGACCTCGTCTGTTTGGCCTCCTCCGCGATTCCTTCGGCTTCCTTTTTTATCTTTATAAATTCTCTAAAAACTTCCAACGGAACGATGACTACGGATATCTTTGAGCGATCGATGGAGCCCTTAGCTCCCTTCCAACTTATAGCTCTTTCGTATCCAAAATCCAGGGCGACAAATTCTTTGCCCTCGGAATTCATGACGACGGTCTTAAAGGGTTCAATTCCGGACTTTCCATCGAGTGAAAAGAACCTTAGAGTTCCATTCCTGACCGTACTCAGTTCAGATAGTTCAACCTTCGTTGGTCTCTTTTCTGTCTTTTCGGAAGGGCACTTATAGACTGACTGATAATATTCAACCACAAGCTCAGTTTTCCCATCACCATCTACGTCCAACCTATCCCTCCGGAGCGGTATCGTCGTTCCACCTATCAGTTCCCCATCCAGATCGGGGTGGCTTTTACAAATTTTAAATGGATCACTTGGAAATCCCATATTACCCTCCTATAGTTGGTATGATCATATTCCCTATTATTATTATCGGCAGAAAATCGGATATGTTGTGCCCTTTATCCTATCGGTAGTTCAGGGGGGAAATTGACAATTGACGTGAGAATACAGAACGTTAGGATCTCCACGATCGCAAAATTCCCTTAACATCCGGAAAATAGATTCGAAAATAGAAGGCCTCCAAGATGAGCATGATGGAGAGTAAGAGGGCGGGAAGGCGAAGTGACGCGATATCGCCATCATACCTCGCCCAGGCAAATATTCCAATTGATATCAATAAGATAGAAAGTTCGACGATAAAACTCAGCAGACGCCCCCCAGCGGATTCCATTCCATGAAGGCCAAGTCCTCGAATTTCGGGCCCCCAGGGTGTAATGGCCATTTTTCGCCTATTCACCATATCGAAAAGAAAATGGGATATGACGATCCCTGCATAGATGAGTGAGTCAATGGTCGGCACATCCAAAAATCTACTGATAATGAATACCGTTATGGAGATCAGGAGCATAGCTAGCAATGTATGTGAATAGCGCTCATCCACCCTAAACCTCTCAATGCCAAAGAGTATGCATATCGAATGGAGGATGTCCGGGAGAAAACAAAGGACTATGCCTACAAAAAGATTGATCCCGGGTCTGGCGGCCTTCGCTATCAATGCCGGGGCCATGTGTGCTGAAAGCATATAGGGCATGATGCTCCTTTGTTCATATTATTTCAATCTCTACATTCACCCCTTTTTTCCTTGCCGAAGCACCCCACTACGAATTAAATTCCACCGACACACGAAGTTAAGTATAAAAGGAGAGCTGTTATGCCACATTGGAATGAGATGCAGGTGAAGGCCAAGGAGTTGATAGAGGAGGGATTAAAAATCTTAAAGAGCGGCGTCAACGAAGCGGAGTATATCGCGGGAAAGACTGCCGACGCTGCAAAACTCCATATGCAGGCCAAGAAATGTCGGATTGAAAAATATAGAACGCTTCATGAATTGGGCGATCTCATATTTGAAAAGTATGAAACCAACAGTAAGCCTCAAAACTTGGAACTCACGAAACATATGAAGGGGCTCCTCACACAGGTGAATAAATTTGACAAGACGATCGACGATGCCGAGAAGAAGCTCAGCAAGTTCACCATCGCCACGAAGAAATCGACACCTAAGAAAAAAACCAAAACCGCCAAGAAAAAGTAGATCATTATCGCACTTCAAAAGCGCTAACCGAAAAAGCGGCACTCCGGCTGCGTCGCCTGGCTTACGGCGCCTCTACTCATACGCCGTCTCGTCGCCTGCGCCTCTTCGCCGCCAATCATAGGCTTAGATAGCGGCGAATTCACACGCCGCCAGTCGAAACCGCCGTCGTGCTTCTGGCTTTTTCGGCAACATAATCAGAAGCGCGTAAGGCAGGCGGAACCTTTCGTGCGGCGCATTTTTAGGCGCGTCTACGAAGCGTAGTGTATCTCGACGTAAAAAATCGGATTGTCTTCTCGCATTGAGAGCTGACGGAGGGAAGATACTCAATGCGATTGAAGACAGCCGATTTTTTATAAGAGATAGTGGAGCGAAGTGTGCCGGGGCGCTGGTAGAAGGGTTCCGGCTGCCGCTTAGCGCTGATAATTAATAATTCGGAACTCTGAAATCGGTCATCGCGTCGTGGAGGGAGAGGGTTGAGATGGTGAAGGCGCCAAGCGTCTTAACCTCCTCTTTGAGATCGATATCGTCGCTGACTACGATTACATCTTCGATATCGACATCGACATCTCGATATCTCTTCTCCTTCAGAATATCCCTGGTTATTTCGACGATCCTTCGATCCGCAGACTGGCCACGCTTGGAAAAGAATACATCGATGCCAGCAAATCCTTCAACGCTGGGCAATTCACCCTCTTCGAGCTGTGGCCTTCCCCCTCCGTCGAAGACGACAGCGATCTGAACGCTAACCCGGGCGCCATACTCTTCAAGCTCCATTAATATTTTATTGCGACCCGAGGCCAGGCCCTCCCGCTCCCCCTCAATAAACCTCGGTATCCGCCTGATCATGTTATATCCATCGACGATTATAATCCTCATGATGAATCCAGAGATATATATAGCGAAGGACAAAAGCAAGGACATCGATCACCGCGCTTGTCCTGAGATAGCTCATCTGCTAAAGGTGTTCGGATTCGACGGAGGTGAAGATGTTCAAAAAAATAGAGATATCAATCAATGGCGAGGATCTATCTGTAAAACCCGAGACGAGTATAATGGAT
>CAYWIG010000123.1:0-2499 GCA_964458295.1 uncultured Myxococcales bacterium | reverse complement strand
CCAAAGCCCCGCACAAAGGACCACATCCTGCTGTCGGCGCGATACTCAACAACCACCTGGTGGAACTCAGATACAAACTCACGAGCTCTGGTGAAATTGAAACGGTGGATCTCTCAAGAAGAGACGGAATGGACATCTACCGCAGAACGGCCCTGATAATATTATATTCGGCCCTATCGGAAATTGCGCCTCAGGCACGCATCGTCGTCGGTCAATCGATCGGAGTAGGTTACTTCTTTGAAATCCACAATCACGTCGTCGATTCGGAGTTCATTAAATTGCTCAATGAGCACATGCGTAAAATTGTTGAAAAGGATGTATCCTTAAAACGTAAATGGATATCCGTGGAGGAGGCTGCTGAGATCTTCCAAAGACAGGGCAGCACCGACAAGTTAAAGCTCTTGAAACAACTTCGCAGGGCGGAGGTGCCTACAGTCAACCTGGGAAAATATACCGGATACGGATTCGGTCCGTTCGCATATCGAACTGGCGTAATAGACAAATTCAGCATTCGACCATACGAGCATGGAATAGTTCTGGCCTTCCCAAACGAGAAGGGCGAGATCGAACCGGAAATCGAAAAACAACCAAAACTCTTTGCGACCTATCTTGAAACGAAGAGGTGGAATGAGCTGGTACATATTGAGAACGTTGCCGATCTCAACGAGAAGTGCATGGGTAGAACGGCGGGGGATCTCGTCAAGGTTGCCGAAGCGCTTCACGAAAAGAAGATAGTGACGATCGCCGATCAGATAGCATCCAAGAAGGATGCACGTCTCATCCTGATAGCGGGGCCATCCGGTTCCGGGAAGACGACCTTCTCAAAGAGACTTTCTATTCATCTTAAAACCTACGGTTTGGAACCCATAGCAATTTCAATCGATAACTACTATGTGGATAGGAGTAGAACTCCAAAGCATCCCGATGGAACATACGATTTCGAATCGATAGATGCGCTCGACATCGACCTCTTCAACGATCATATGCAAAAACTCCTGCACGGTGAGGAGGTTTCAATACCATGCTACTCATTTCCCATGGGTAAGAGGGATACTACGAAGTCGAGAAAGCTGAAGTTGAAGAGTGGGCAGATTCTGATCACGGAGGGGATACACGGTTTGAACGAAGTTATGTCCAGCGCCATACTGGCACAGAATAAGTTTAAAATATTTGTCTCCGCATTGACCCAGCTCTGCCTCGATGACCACAATAGAATTTTCACGACCGATACCAGGCTCTGCAGAAGGATCGTCAGGGATCGCCTGTTCAGAGGGACGGTCGCGGCTGACACGATCGCCGGTTGGTCGAGCGTCAGGGCCGGCGAAAGAAAGTATATCTTTCCCTTCCAGGAGGATGCCGATGTGCAGTTCAACTCCGCCCTGGCATATGAGCATTCCCTTTTAAAACCCTATTCTGAGAGATACCTTGCTGAGGTTCCAAGGTCGCATCCATCGTTCATGGAATCCTACAGGCTTGCAAAGTTCTTCTCCTACTTCATACCGATTTTAGCCGTTGAGGTGCCGAAGGACTCCATCCTCAGGGAGTTTATTGGCGGAAGTGCCTTTAGTTATTCATAACATGCGACGTGCGATTTGTGATATGCGCTAAACCCATAATATATCAACTAAATCTCAGATCGCGCATCGCAGATCGCACATCTTAAAAGAAGTTTGCATTAACTCTAAAAATAAAGCTAGTCTTCGCGACCTAACAAACACGTAAACAAATAGGAGGAAATCATGTCCAGCAATCCATTTGCAAATCCATCGAAGAAAATGATCTCAATCGGAGTGGCCGTTCTGGTCTGTCTCATCATACTTTCAAAATCCATAGTCGTGGTACCTGCAGGTCACGTCGGAGTTAGAATCTTATTCGGGAGAGTGCTTGAAGATACGCTCGATGAGGGGATCCATGTTGTAAATCCACTGCTCAAGATTCACGACATGAGCGTTAGAACTCAACAAATATCCGAAACGGCCAACGTTCCCTCACAGGAGGGCTTGGTTGTAAACCTCGATCTATCGATACTCTTCTCACTGGATCCCAGACAGGCCTCCGAGGTCTTCCGAACGATTGGACCGAACTATCTCAGCATCGTCCTGGCACCTCAGATCAGGTCCGTAGTCAGGGGAGTAACGGCTGGATATGATGCCAAGGCACTGTACACAGCCGAACGCGAACTCATCGCATCGCAGATGAGCCAACAATTGAAGCCGATGTTCGAAAAACGTGGCATCAGACTTGAGAAGGTGATGCTCCGATCGGTCAAGCTCCCCGACATCCTCGCAACCGCCATTGAGAAGAAGCTCGAGGCGGAGCAACAGGCGCAGCAGATGAAGTTCGTCCTTGAACGCGAGGAGAGGCAGGCTGACAGAAAGCGCATCGAAGCGAAGGGTATCAGCGATTACAATAAGCAGGTGACACAGGGGCTAAGCGAACAGATCCTCAAGCTGCGCGGCATCGAGGCGACGCGCGAACTCGCGAAGAGCGATAACACCA
>CAYWIG010000122.1:0-5857 GCA_964458295.1 uncultured Myxococcales bacterium | reverse complement strand
CGGACAGGTCGGCGGGCATGATATTTTCAGTGCCGGACATTCCCACCATCTCCAGTTTACTCCCGACTATTTCAGAGATCTCATCCTCAGAATATTCGAAATGTTCGCGAAGCGGATATGCGATATTCTCCCTGACTGTCAACGAATCGAAAAGCGCCGCACCCTGAAACAACATCCCGATCCTTCTTCGCATCCTGGATAATCGCCGCTCACCCATTTCACTGATATTCTGCCCATCAAAAAAAACATCACCCACTTCAGGCTTAAACACACCTAGAAGTAATTTCAGAAAAACGCTCTTTCCCATACCCGATCCGCCGATGATCGTTATGGTCTCGCCTTTGAATATGGACAGATCCGCATTCTCCAGGACCACCTTATCGCCGAAGGTCTTCTTAACTTTTTTGAACTCAACAATCTCCTTCATCCGATCCTCTAGAAGTATAGTATCAACTTAGTCAGAAAAAAATCTGAAACAAATATGGTTATCGATGAATATACAACGGCCTTAGTCGTCTGCCGACCGACGCCTTCGGTACCGCCATACGTATTGAGCCCCTCGTAGCAGGATATAATCGAAACGAAGAAGCCGAAGAACGCGGCTTTGATGATGCCGCTCGTATAATCCTCCAGGATCAGCGATTTTGAAACCTGGTCCAAGTAAAAGCTGGGGGTTACACCGGCCTCCCTAACGCTAATAACCATGCCACCCAGAACTCCGATGGCGTTGGCCATCGTAGTCAAAATCGGCGCCGCTATCGTCGTCGCCAGCACACGCGGAACCACGAGTTTCTGAATTGGATTTGCTCCCATCGCCTCGATGGCGAGCACCTGCTCAGTCACCACCATCGAACCGATCTCCGCGGCTATTCCACTTCCCACCCTGGCAGCGATCATGATCGAAGTCAGCACTGGACCTAGCTCACGAAATATCGAAAGACCTACTATGGTACCGACATAGAGCTTCAGACCAAAACGGCCGAGCCCGACGGAAAGCTGAAGGGCTACGACTAGACCTGTAAAAAAGGATATCAGTGTAACGATGGAAAGGGATTTGTTGCCGATAGCTATAAACTGTCCAAATATTTCATTGACCGCCAGCTTATAGGTAAAAAGAACCCTGACGGAATTTATCGCTAATGACGACATCCCGCCGACGACCTTCAACATCGACAGAAATCTACGCCCCGTCAGCTCCAAAAAGGTAAAATGTAACTTTGATTCAATTTTATCGATTCTTGATGACATAGTTTAAACGAAAATTATTCGTAATGAAAACCCTTGAAAAATATCTCAAACGCATCGGTAGTCTCCGGCGATATTCCACCTTCTGATACGGAATAGAAATCAAAGACACATTCATCCTTCCTGACCATGACCAAGTCCACCATCATCTTAACACCTTCCAGTTCGCCCGAGACCAGCTGGCGCACCGCTCCTCGACCGTTTAGAACGAAATCCTTCTCGCTGATAACCTTGTTCTTATCGAAGGCGTTTAGAATATCGCCGCTCAAGGAATCCAAACTCCTCCCCCCAACATCCCTGCCGCAATATGCGTCTGTGGATATTGAGGAACCTAGGGTTTCGTTGTAGAAGGTTATGGTTCTGACTCGCGTCTTAAAACGCTTCCAACCGCCGGGCAGCTGTCCGACCCCGTAATACTTCAAGTTTCTCAAATAGACGTATCCGTGTCGGTAGGAGACCACTCCGGTGGATCGGTTAGGCCCGAAGGCACATGTGGATAAGAGCAACGCTAATGACGTCAAAATAATGACTATCTTCCCCCTGGTATACATGCGCCCAATATACTGGTCTTCTTCACTGTTGACAAGGAGTTACCCGTGTTTAAATGATGCTTTCATGATTGATATTGCCAAAAATCTTGGGGGGATACGAAAACGGATCGCCGCCTGCTGCTTAAGGTGTGACCGGGAAGTAGAATCGGTAACGCTAGTGGCGGTGTCAAAATTGAAGACGGTCGATGAGATTCGTGGGGCGTATAATGCTGGACAGCGTGTATTCGGTGAAAATTACGCCCAGGAATTACGGGATAAGTCTAATAATCTTAAAGACTTAGGGATATCCTGGCATTTTATCGGCCACCTTCAAAAGAACAAGGCGAGATACATCACATCCACGGCATGCCTCGTCGAGACGATCGATTCTATCGAGCTCGCCGATGCCTTAAACAAAAGAGCGACTCACCCGATCGACTGCCTCATCGAAATCAATGTTGGAGGAGAACTTTCGAAGGCTGGAACGGATGAAAATAATTACATCGAAGTCGCAAGGCACATCGAGTCGCTTCCAAACTTAAACCTTCGAGGATTGATGACTATTCCTCCATACGAGGAAGATCCTGAGATGAGCCGGCCCTATTTTCTAAAACTGAATCACCTTCTGATGGTTTTAAATAAGGAGTTAAATCCAGCTAATCGTTACTCCGAACTATCGATGGGGATGAGTCATGATTTTGAGGTAGCTATCGAGGAAGGGGCGACGATAGTTCGCGTTGGAACAGCGATATTTGGAGAGAGATGACAATTACAAATTCCAAATAACAAGCACCAAATTCCAAATAAATCTCAAATCCCAATGACCAAATAACCAAAACGAGGTTTCGGTCATTAGAATTTGGGTCATTAGAATTTATTTGTAATTTGGTATTTGGAGCTTGAAATTTAGACAGGTGATTATGTCAAAGAAAACAACTCATCAGAGAAAGCAAAAACGTCAGGGGTGCGCGTGCAACAAATGCAAGGAATGCTGCCGACGCGAGCCCGGTTGGTTCATGCCGGATGAAATTGCAACCGCCGCTAAATTCTTTGACCTAACGGAACCGGAGTTTATTAGGAAATATTGCAAGGAACACCTTGAGGATAATACGTATGCGCTTTCTCCAGCTCAAAAACCCAACTCCACTGAGTGTGTTTTTCTAAACGAAAAGGAAGAATGCGATATTCATCCTGTAAAACCGCATGAATGTCGGAAGGTATTCGGCTGCGAGGGAATAACCCGCCACAGAAAGATGCGAGAGATAATCAAGAAAAGGTGGAGGCGTTAGGGTTGACCATAGGACACCTTGGAGGTGTCTAATGGCTATATATTAAGGATTTACGTGCCATGGACACCTCCAAGGTGTCCTACGGTCAGCTTGAGATTTCCTGAAACTTCCTCATAAAGCCCTCGAACCAGCTGGCGTCCTTAGGAACGGAGTCGCGAGCCTTTAGGAATAGATCGAGGCGCGGAGAGTTTTCCTTCTCCGCCTTCGCGATCATCCTCTCAAATGTCGCCTGGCCCTCCTTCACATTGATCTCCGGATGGGATTGGATTCCCCAAACAGGTCTATCCTTGAGCTTAAAGGCCTGAATGCGGCAACCCTTCGTGGATGACAAAATATCGACGTAGTCCTCTGGAAGATTTTTCACCTCATCGAAGTGAATCAGGAGTACAGGCAGCAGATTTCCCGCATCGCCTAGGAGCTTATCGTTTCGAATTATCTCCAGATAGTCCCAACCGAGCTCCGGGGTCTTGCTCTTTCCGACGACTTTCTTTCCAAACAGGGACTTGGCAAGAAGCTGATGCCCATAACAACTTCCGAGGACGACCTTTCCATCTTCGACCGCCTTTTTTATAATCTCTTCCTCAGCTCCGATCCAATCCCTCTCATCCGTGATCGAATCCTCAGAACCGGTTATGATGACGTGTGTGTATTGGGAAATATCACCAGGAAGCTCACCCTTCGATGCATGAAATGAATCAAATGGAATATCGAGAAATTTCTTCCAATGCCCAACGGGCTTGTAAACATCGTGATCGATTGCGTTATCCAGTATCAGGACCTTCATAGATTCTTCTCTCTTCTTTGGTTTGGTGGCGTATATACGACATTAAAATATAACCAGACGATTATGGCAAACAGAATTATGTACTTCGAAAATCTATAAAGCGCCCTCCAAAAGGGGTTACCCCTCCTTATGATCTTAAAATCCTCCACATAGACGACCTCACATGCCCCATTACCCGTGTCATCCCTCCTGGTGCTGGACTTCCTCTCACCCGATCTACCCTCCACCAAATAATCTATGAGATACCCTCTGAAGTGAATCTGATCCCCTATTCCAGCCTTACTCAACTTTTTCGAAATTTCGGATGTGCTGGGTAAAAGATGATTGTTCGATAGGGCATCCTTAACAAACGTTACGCCGCCCGGGTATTTTATGTAACAGGTCCATAGTCCGGATTTGTACTTGACCCTTCTGAAGTCCGAACTGGCAAGGTTTCCACCCCAAATAACGCACAGATCTTTAATATTAAACGGATCGTTTTCATAATCGATGTTGTACCACGTCTTATCGAGATCCCTCGCGCTCACAATCAATCCATAGAGATCGTATTTGTATTTCGGTTTGATCGAATAGAGCTTCCCATCGAATCTGACGCCGAAGGATTCCTTGTTCGTCTCCTTTTGTATGGGATTTAGCAGAAGCCTGGAATCTATTTCATCCTGAGCAGGCAGGCGATCCTTCATAAAATACGAAGCTGCAAAAAGGAGGAGTCCGAAAAGTAAAATCCACCTTATGTATTTCGTTAATTTGTATATTTCATCCAACCACATTTTTCATAAAAAAAGGCCGCGGGTTTTAATCCGCGGCCCATCCCTTTCATCTACACATCTGTCATATATGCAATTTCATCGTAGGGAGTTCTGTACAGCGGCTGTTTGAGGCGCTTCTGGTCGAAGACTTGACCGAAGATACCGATTGAACGCCCAACTACAAAGAGCGCGTTCAGACATCCCATATCGATGATCTCGTCGACCTCCTCCTTCTTGAACATCTCAGGCAGCGACCAGAGGAGATCAACAAATGTAATTCCGATACAGCCGTCGACGTTAAGGATGAGATTACCCTTTTTCTGCGTCGTAATCGCCTCGACCTCGAGGGCATAATCCAGAAGCTTTGTGGATGTGAAGGTTTCCTTCACGTACTTCTTCAGAACCGTCACCCTCATATCCGGATTCGTAACGCTCTTAACCCTATGACCGATACCCTGGATATTCACGCCCTTCTTCTTCATATTCACCACAAATTCCTCAGGCGACTGACCGGCCTCGAACGCTGCCTTGAACATCTGCGCCGCGCCATCGATCGCGCCGCCGAACCTCGGGCCGATCGTAAGAAGGCCCGAACACAGACACGAAATGATATCCTTGTTCGCCCTCGCTGCGACGATCGCGTTGTGTGCACCGGAAACGGCGGGACCGTGGTCGGCCGTAAGCATGAGAACTATATCGAGGAATTTTTTCCCAAAATCCGGAAGATCCTTCTTAAACCAGAGGAGACCGATCGTTCCGCCGATACCATAACCACCTTCGATGACCTTGGAGATTGGAATGTTGTTGTATTCGAGCTCTTCACCCTTCTCATTTGAGATCGTCGTGATGAAGGTCGCGGGTTTTCTGATCACACCCTGCTTTACCGCCGCTGCATAGTCCATCGGGAATTTTGGCGTTGGCACTTCAGCTGCTGGCTTGATTACGCCATCTGCTACGAGTCCATCGTAAGTCTTCTTGATCGCAGCATCGTAATCATCGAATGATCCCGGAACGATCGCACCGGCCTTTTTGAGCGCCTCATTCTTCGCATCGGCTGTTTCCAAATCGGAGTCAGCCTTCGCACCCGCGTGCCCAAACTGAACACCAGCCGGAAACATCTTCGAACACGTGCCCGTCACCCAAATTACGAGTGGCTTTTTGATCTTACCCTCTTTGAGTGCATCGACGATCTTTAGCTCCTCGGTTCCGCCGATCTCACCAAGGGCTGCTATCATCTTAACCTCAGGAATCTGCTCATAA
>CAYWIG010000121.1:0-5868 GCA_964458295.1 uncultured Myxococcales bacterium | reverse complement strand
GGTGAAGGGTGGTGAGTTCGGCGCTACGACCGGCAGGAAGAGACGGTGTGGATGGTTCGATGCTGTGGTAGCGAAACATGCAGCACGAACGAATGGGGTGACTCAGCTCGTAATTACAAAACTCGATGTTCTGTCGGGTTTGGAAAAGCTCAAAGTGTGTACGGGTTATAGGTTGGATGGAAAGGATGTTAGAACGATACCTTCCTCAATAAAATCTTTCGACGATGTCGAATTGATTTATGATGAAATGCCGGGATGGGGCGGCGATATATCCTCTATAAGAAAGTACGATGCCCTTCCTAGCGAGGCGAGAGATTACGTCGAGCGTATTTCGGACATCGTCGGTGCTCCAATTTCCATGATATCAGTAGGTGTTGAACGGGATGCACATATCGCGATGAGAAATCCATTCGAGTAGATCGGATTGTATGAATATAATCGAACATTCGGAAACCATACTCAAATCATTCGACATCGAACCCAAACCTATCGACAGAATCCTATCGGCCTATCTAAAGAAGCACAAGGTGATCGGAGGATCGGAGCGAAGGCTTATATCCGAGATAGTCTTCGGAGTTATGCGTTGGTCGAGGCGACTCGACGGATATCTCCAGAACTTTTGTCCAAGCAAGGCGACATGGCGAAATAGGATCCTGTGCTATTTACAGTGGAAACACCCGGAGGGATCAGAAAAATTAAATCTGAAAGAACGGGCAGGGAAATTGCTTCTCGATGCCGATTTTGATTCAGTCAATTGCGATCGATTTCCAGGTGGTATGGCAGCCTATTATTCAATGCCCGACTTTTTGTATCGGGAGATAATGAATAACTCTGGGATAGGGGATGATAGTGGGCTAACTGAATTGAACGAACCACTCCTGCCCGTTCTTCGCGTAAATTCTTCTCGGGCTAGGAGAGAGGAAGTTATATCTAAATTGAAGGAGTCTGAAATAGGGTGTGGTAAGACTGAATTCTCCCCATTTGGCATTAGGTTGGATAGAAGGGTAAACCTCGAGACGGTATCATTATATAAGGATGGCATTTTAGATGTTCAGGATGAGGCGAGTCAACTCGCTACACTTCTTGCATTTTCGAATGAAGATCAAAGGGTGTTGGATTTTTGTGCTGGCGCTGGTGGAAAATCGCTCATGCTAGCGGATTTGATGAAGGGCCGAGGTAGGATATTCTCCTCAGACATCGATTCCAAAAAACTCAAAACGCTCTATGCGAGGGCAAAAAGAATGAACGCCGAACGCATTGAGACGATTTCGAAGGAATCATTGATGGGCAGTGGGAAGCTCAAGGGATCATTCGATGTTGTGTTGATAGATGCCCCTTGTTCAGGGACGGGAACGATACGACGCAATCCGGATCTTAAATGGCGTCTCGATGAGAAAGTTGTTTCCGATCGGAAAAAGATTCAATTGGAGCTGCTAAGTGAGGCAACACAATTTGTGGCTGGTGGAGGGAGGATCGTATATCTGACCTGCAGTCTTATGCGTGAGGAGAACGAGGGGGTAGTAGGGAGATTCTTGGAGGGGAATGCGAACTATGCCTTGGAGGAACCTGAAGTCTATTTTCGGAGATATTCCATCCGATCGAATGGGATTGTCGATGGAAAATATTTCAGAACAAATCCGGCCATTTATGCTTGGGACGGTTTTTTTGGTGCCTCCGTGGTCAAAAAATAAGTATTTTACTGTTGCTTAATTTTATCAATTCTACTATGCAGAGCACCTCAGCACTTAGTATTATAATAATTGTATAATCCATTTTTATAATAATTATCTTTAAAAAACGGAGGATTAGATGCCTAATAAACAAATACTGACAACATTTGAAGCAGCTGCACTTTGTAATGTAAGTTATAACACTATCAAGAACTGGATTAAGAGGGGTCTTCTCTCCGCATACAGGACTGCGGGTGGTCATCTCAGAATCAATATCGATGATCTTGAGAACTTTTCACGTGAATATGGTCTGCCGATATATAATCGGCATGATCCTGAGAAGAAGAAGATCGTCGTCGTCGACAAAGATGATCAGGTTGGCCGCATTCTTCAGGAATCGTTTCATAGCCATAGAAGCAACGTTGAAGTACGAAATACAGATGACATTTTTGAAGCTGGCATTCTGGTCGAGTCGATGAAACCCGATCTCGTTATCCTGAATTCATCCCTGAGTGGTTTAGATACGACGAAGGCTTGTAAGAGCATTCACATGACTCCATCACTCAAGAACGTCAAAGTAGCCGTGGTCTCAGGACCGACCACTCCGAGCACCGGTGCGGATCTTAGGATCTCTACACCGGTAGATCAGTCGAGACTCTTTGAAACTGTGAAACCCGTCATTATGCCAAAAGGCGGTGTCAGAGGGCGTAGGAAGAAGACAGCTCCCGCGGTGTAGACGTACTTTACCTCCTCACTTCATCGTGGTATCAGTTCATATTATAATATATGAAACTTGCCCCATTTCTAAAAAATGCTGTAATCGACGTGAATGTTCATTCACCATCAGTGGATTCTCTATTCAGAACGCTATCTGAAGAGTTCTATGAATCTGGTGTGAAGGTCGACGTGGATCTCGTAGTAAAAGAACTTCTGAAGAGGGAATCCAGCTGTTCCACGGGGATAGGCAAGGGACTTGCGATACCCCATGCTACAGTCAAAGGGTTGGATAAGACCTATATGGCGATCGCCACGCTTGCGGAACCGATCGATTTTAAATCGATAGATAAGAGGCCGGTGAGACTGGTCATCATGCTTATCAGTCCGCCCAATTCGGTGGACGAGCATATAGCACTGTTGGCGCGTATTTCTAGACTATGCTCTAAGGATATTTTTATTGAGTTGCTGATTCAATCTGAGGACCGGAAGGATCTTTTGCAACTCATCCTGGAGGAGGATGAGAAATATGTCGGTTAAATGCAGACGACAGAAAACAGAAAATAGAAGACAGACGTAAGAATGGCTTTGTTAAAATAATCTGTCCTCTGTTCTCTGTCTTCTGATCTCTGTAGTCTGAATTAGGGGGAGTTTTGGAACTGATCGTTTTGATTATAAAGCACACTCGTTTCCTGGATGATATCCTCACGGGATTTGTCGATATCGGGATCAAGGGTGCCACCGTCGTCGATAGCAGGGGGATGGGGCAGATCCTGACGGCTGAAGTTCCTATCTTTGCAGGGCTTCGCGATCTGATGCCTGGAGGTAATATCGGCAATCATATGATTTTATCAGTGGCCGATGATGAGCAGGTTGAAAAAGTGGTTAGGCTGGTGAAGGAGATATGCGGGGACTTTGAAGAAGAGGGCATGGGCGTTTTGTTTTCGGTCCCCGTCAGCAGGTTTATAGGGCTTAAAGGAGGGGGAGGAAAGTCGTCCTAGGTTGAAACCATGCTATGGAATCGGTTATCTTCATACTTCTCATCGTACTCTTCGCCTATATGGGTGCTGGCTTAGTATTTCGAGCCTGGCGCCTTCCCTTCGTAATATCGAGCTTTCTTCATTCCGGAATAGGCTTCATTCTTATTGGAATCGCCGTAGGTCCCCTCTGTTTGGGTTGGTTAAACTCAACAAGGCTAGATCTTTTCGTAGCGCCGACGTCGATAATTCTCAGCTGGGCTGGTCTTATGTTTGGCCTTCAATTCAGACTTAAGAGTTTGAGGATGATATCGCGTGCGAATTTCAAGATCGCCACGATTCAATCTCTCGTAGTATTCTTTGTGTGCTGTGTTTTGCTACTGCCTATTAGGTATTTTGCACCAAACTTTCTTCTAACGATTCCGGAGGAGTTGCCGATCGTCTTTGCCCTCGCTGCAATTGCTAGTGTGTCCGCCCCTACCGCAGTGTCGGCAGTAGTTAGGCGAAAACGGGCGCATGGGACAACAGCTAGAACCCTACTCTACGTATCCGCATCAGACGCGATAGTGGGATTAATGCTATTTGGAGTATCCCTCTCATTCTTTAGAGCTGATGGAATGGCAGAGGGTGCCTTTGTAGAAGGCGGCGTATGGTTGGGTATAACCGTGGCATTGGGATTTCTTTTAGGGATTCTCTACCATGTATTTCTTAAGCTGAGGCTCTCTGGGAATGAGCGATTGGTGATTGCTATCGGCATGGTTGTTATGCTAGCCGGCGCCGCATCGACCATAGATGTATCACCACTATTTCTTTCAATGATAGTCGGAGTGGTTCTAAATAATTTTTCTGATGATCAGGACAGGCTGCTGAGGCTTCTCGCTAATGCAGAGCGTCCCTTGTTTGGTATGATGTTGATACTCGCTGGAGCATATTGGGTTGGATTTGAATCCCTATGCTTTGTGTTCTGTGTATACTTTATCGTCGTCAGGATACTTGGGAAGCTTCTAGGTGCTAGAGTAGCGTACTGGTCGGTTCCTCTTATGAAGAGCAGTCCAAATCTCTTTGGGCTTTCACTGTTGGAGCAGGGTGGTCTGTCGATCGCGATGTCGCTTGATTTTTTAAGCAGGTATCCTGGATTCCTCAGTCAGATAGTTGTCAGTGCTGTAGTCGTAGCTTTCATCTTCAACGGAATGGCCAGCTCGTACTTTATCAGGCTTGTGCTGAAAAGAGAGGAGGGCGTTGCATGAGAGTTATTGTCCTCTTCTTTTTGATGGTCTCTATGCTGGCACTCAAATACTTGATGGGTGCTACTGGTGCCGATCCTATGCCGCGTGCCATACTTGCGTTCGGCTTCCTTATATTCGCCGGTTATATAGCTGGATGTTACGTGGTGAAAATTGGGCTTCCAAGTATATCCGGCTATCTCCTTGCGGGTATTATATGTGGGCCTGATCTGTTGAGTCTGGTGGATCATGAAACGATTATTCAATTTGGTGTCGTCGAGGATCTTGCGTTAGCTCTCATCGCATTCACCGCTGGCGGCGAAATTAAGTTATCGAAATTTCGAAAGTGCGCGCTCAGCATAATATCCATTTCCGTCCTTCAAGCCGTATTGATATTTGCGGTAGTGATGGCAGGTAGTTACTTTGCGATGTATTACATCAACAGCTTCGGACTCTTTACAAGGGATATGCTGATAGTCTCTATAATGTTGGGTGCCGTTTGTGTCGCATGCTCTCCGGCAACGGTAATAGCGATTATAGTGGGGACGAGATCCAAGGGCCATGTAACGGATGTTTCTATTGGCGTTACTGTAGTTAAGGACGTTCTAGTATTTTTGGGTTTTACAATGGCTTTGGCGGTTGCATATACCATCAAGGTCGGGGGTGTTGTAGAAAATGGTGTGGTTGCTGAGACCCTTCTCATCATCGGAATATCCTTTTTAGCAGGTGCCTTTCTGAGTTTGATTGTAGGGCTTTATTTGAAATATGTCAGGCGGGAGTTTGTGTTGTTCGTCGTTACGGTATCCCTCGTTATCGTCTTTATGTCGAAGGTGTTTGAGTTTCATTATCTGCTTTCATGTCTGATGGCTGGCTTTCTGGTCGAGAACTTTACAAGTTTAGGTGATAGATTAGTTGGAGCGATTGAACGCACATCGATGACAGTCTATATCATCTTTTTTGCAATGGCAGGCGCTATGATTGATTTTACGGCCCTTTGGACTTTGTGGCCATATGCGCTGGGGTTGGTATTCTTAAAAGCAATCGGGACATTTGCTGGAACCTATCTAGGTGGAATTGTTGGTAGGGAAGGGGATATAATCAAGCGTCATGGTTGGATGGCTTATATAAGTCAAGCTGGCGTCAGCCTTGGATTGGTAGTAATGGTTGCAAAGGTATTTCCAGAATGGGGGGCGACATTTAGGTCTGTGATGATTGCGACGATAGCCATCAACCAGTTGATAGGACCTGTGACTTTTAAGATGCTGCTAAATAAAGCGGGAGAGA
>CAYWIG010000120.1:0-5872 GCA_964458295.1 uncultured Myxococcales bacterium | reverse complement strand
CGCTTCGGTGTGACAGCTCATCTTGATTTTTATCCACCTGACGATCTGAGAAAGATCGTGATACGATCGGCGGATATTCTAAACGTCGCCATCGATGACAGAGGTGCTTTCGAAATTTCACGCCGCTCCAGGGGAACGCCGCGCATTGCCAACCGTATATTGAGACGTGTCAGGGATTATGCGCAGGTACGTGCAGACGGTCAGATCGATGAGGATGTAGCAAAGAAGGCCCTGCAGCTCTTGGACGTCGATGAACTGGGATTCGACCAGATGGACAGAAAGATACTAAGAACGATCATCGAAAAATTCTCTGGAGGACCGGTTGGAATCGACACGATCTCATCAGCTATCAATGAGGAAAAAGACACCATCGAAGATGTGTATGAGCCATACCTGATACAATGTGGCTACATAAATAGAACCCCAAGAGGGAGGGTTGCTACAAAACTCGCCTATTCACACTTTGGTCTGAGTCATAATTTGTCGGATCAAAAAGGCCTATTTGAACAATGAAACGCTTTATCATCAACGTAGTTGCTCGTCTTTTAAATGTACTCACCCCTGCAAGGTTGATAGTCTTAGCCTTAGCGGGTTTCTTCTTTTGGTTTCTGGCATTTGGAGATCAGGGGATATACAAACTCCGCCTGCTGCTCGACATGAAGAGCAACCTCCTCGCAAATCGTCAAAAGCTCAACGATGAGATCGACGCCCTCACGGAAAATAAGGAAATGCTTTCAGATCCCAAGAAGCTTGAGATGGTCATCCGAAAGGAGCTTGGCTATATAAAACCTGGAGAGATTATCTTTAAGGATAAGATCGACGAATAGATGTACGCTCGTTAAATTGGCAGATTAAACGTTCCAATCTTCACAACCGGCCTTGCCAACCTTCCCGTCATGCTTATTGGATAACTACCATCCTCCTTCTTCTGTTTTTCAACTATAAATAGAAACGGCAAAGCTTTTTCCAACTTCTCAGAAGCCTTGAAGGAACCCATGAGGTTGAACCTATAATTATCGGGCTTATTCGAGAGAAAGACTTTACCTTTGAGCTCCATCTCGAGATCCCCGCCCGCGAGTTTAAATGATTTAACCTGAACCGCCCCCTTGCTCATCTCAACATCCAACTTAGATCCACTGCTCTTAGACAATATTATGTCCGGCAACGGCATCTCCAGTTCACCGAACTTCACATTACCTTCGGCGATCTTCATATCATCCAGGTCTAACACGATCTTTCCCTCCGACCTAATCGGCCTTCTGTTGTCGATCCTCAACTTAACATCTCCGTCTATCTTGCTGGATATCAGCATACCAATCTTTTCAGTGATCAACTTCATGTTTTTCAGATCTATATTATCCAATTCTAGGTCAAGATTGATCTCCTCCTCGGAATAATCAGCAACCCCGGTCACGCCCCCTTTGACGAGATCCAAGTCAAAGGAGACTTCAGGGTTCCCAAAAATCAGCGAAAAGATGGATGCCCGAACCCTGACCTTTTTGAGCTTGAGCATCTCCACGCCGGATGTATCCTTGAAGGAAAATCCCCTGATGTCGATTCCGGTCAACCAGTATGGTGTAAATTCGTCGACCTCTATTTCATATTTACCACCCATCTCCTGCTCAACACCACCGACTATCCTGTCCTTCACTATATCGTATGGCAGACCTCGGTATAGAAAGACGGCAAAACTCACAACGAAGAGAAGAAGATAAAGAAAGTATTTTATAACTCTTGGCATTATAGATTTTCCCCAGCACCCTCTAGAAGCCTATACGTGGAAACTGTAAAGGATGTATTCAGCTCTTGCTTATTATCGAACCTACTCTTGATCGACAGTTTTTTCAGACGGAGCAGCGTATTAGGATTGTTTTCGATGGCATGAAGATAAGTTATTAATTGTTGCAATGTAACCTTCTTCAATCTGACATCCACCGATGCTTCATCGAAGATCTCCGAAGGCGCGGCTGCCCTTTCCTTCAACGAATCTATCTTATCCTTGATTTCATTCTTTTCGGCGAGAGTTTCGAGCGTCGTAGATATGGATGAATCGAAACCACCTCCAACCATTTTTTGCAACTGTTCCAGTTCAACCTTCTTCTCGTCATAACCTTCAATCGCCCGCATAACCTCGCGTATCTGGCCCCGACCCCTGTTGGCATCGTCCTCAAGCTTGCTTATGCGACTTGAAGCTACCGTGACCGGCAGAATCAGAACCAGTAAAACAACCACGATAGCTGCAACGAGGGCGATGGTCTGCTCCCTCGGATTCATACCTAGATAGACATTATACAAAGTATCTAGTTTTAAACTGGATATGGAAAAACGACCCAAATTTAAGGCCATCGTCTATCCCTCCTCCCCTTCCTCATCCCCTTCTCCGATGAGTTCCATTGAGAGCTTAAATTTAACTTCACCCTTGACGCCCTTGCTGACATTTCCGGTACTGACGTTTTTAAACTCCTTTGCGTCTTCAAAGGCTTGTTTGACGGTGTCAACCGCCTTGAAGTCATCGACTATTCCAGAAAGCGTAATCCTGCCATCGGCAATGCTGATGTCATTCACTTCTATTGTAAATTTATCCCTCTCCGGTACAGCTTCAGAAACATCATTGAGAATATCCAATGGAGACACACCCACCATCTGATTCAACTGATCCATCCTCTCCAGAATATCGGATTCCTTCGACTTGATAAGCGAGAGAGCTGCCTTGGGTGAACTGAGCGCCCTCTTGGGGGTATCCGGCATCGCCTGCCTAACAAGGGTCACGACATCGTCCCGCAGTTTATCCACCTGTTTCTTCACAGAATAATATTTAACCGTAAAGTTTACGAGTGCCAAAAAGATGATAATTGCTACGACGATACCGATGCGCCTGACATTGCCTCCTATCTGCTCGACATCGCCCTTATAGGAAAACTCTCCCGTTCGCATATTTATGTCGGGACCGCTTCCAGCAACCCCCTTCAGGGAAAGTGCCAGAGCCTGAGGTATGACATGTCTGTGAGCATCGGCTCGGTCAATTCTGCAGAAGTGAAAATCGAGGCAATTGAGATACGTCACGTTTAGTTTTAGTGCATCCGAAAGATATCTATCGATGCCGGGAAGCCTGGATGTGCCACCTGTGAGATACACACCTTCAACTGGAACATCCTCTGTCTCTCTAAATGTAAAAAAGGTCTGACGAAGGTGTAGAAGAAATTCATTCACAACTCCTTTTACAGCATCGATGACGGCTCTCGACGTATCATCGATAATCTCATCCTCGACAAGAGGAAGCTGCCCCATCTCGATTTTCAACTTCTCCGCTTCCTCGTAAGGCACATTGAGTTCATCTGCTATAGCTTTTGTTATAGCTTTACCCGCTAGCGAGACCGCCCTGATGTATCCAAGATTTCTTCCATGGCATATCGTAACGGTACTCTTCTCGTGGCCTATATCTATAATAGCATACGCGCCTTCAGGTGGAACCATCCCGAGGTTGATGAGGTTTATCTGGTCCACGCCCTCTACGCATATATACCTTGGATCCACGTTTACAGAATCGAGAAGTGAGAGCTCCTTCACCAGCTCACCCTTTTGAACATAGATCGCCATCACGCGCGATGCGTTCTTGGTCTGCCATAATATCGTGTAATCGAGAACCATCTCCTCGACGGAGAACGGAATAAAACTCTCTATCTCAAACGTAATTGCTTGATCGATCTTCTTCGTACTGCCAAACGGAAAGGTGAGCAATCTAGAAGTGACCCTCTGCGAGGGGAGTCCGCTACAGGCTATATCCCATGATAGATTATAATCATCCACCAAACCTTGCAGGGCGATCGCCTTAGATTCCTCAGGACTCAGAAGCTCGTTGTATTGAATCGGCCGCTCATAGAACTCGACAAAAGAGAAGGTTCTAAAACTCCTCTCTATAACGGCCACTTTGACCGAATAACTACCGAGATCAATTCCTATGATACGATTTGGCATAATATTATACGTCTCAAAGGTTGTTTTGCAATTACACTATTAATTACAGTAGCATAGAGCGACCCGTTAAGCAAATTAGATAATAGCTAGTAAATACGCCAATAGAGGACCTTCCACTTCTTCGGGCTGTCCTCCTTAATATCCAAAACCGATTGGATGCGTACTGTAGTGTCCATATACTGTCCCGCTAGCTTCAGCGTAAAGAAGCGGGTCTCCGACGTAATGAATGTGGAGAACTTTACAGCCACAGCCTGCGCCTGTTGCTGTTGTTGTTGCTGCTGCCCACCCTCCTCCTCAGGGGGTTGTTCAATTCCAATAGCCGTATTGAGGGCACTCTCGATATTACCAGCCAGCTGATCCCCACTACCTCCCTGTGAACACCCATCCATGACGGCGTTGTATAGACGATCGACCTCCTCCTGATCATCCAGTCTCAGAGGGGGAAAATCAGGATTGGAATCGATATAACGAAATATCAAACTCTCAACCAAATCCTTGCTAGCTGTACAAACGTTTATCTTACCATCACCATAGACTGTAAACTGATCCTCCAGCGGTGAAAACCATGTATCGACGACTCCATTGATGAGATAAACCTCGAGCAGCGTCAGCAGTTTGCCATTTCGAATGGAATACTGAAGATCCAATCTGTCATAGGTCGAACGTTCCGCCCCTCCCCTTCTACCATCGAACTGATTTATTTCGACGTCAGGATCGATCCAGTCTCCTATGTTATCGATTATCTCTGTTTCGGTCAGCTCCAAATCTTCGAAGAGGAGTTCATATTGAGGTTTGTGAATGAACCTATAGAAAAACCTCTTATATTCATCAAAGGGGCTCGGTTTGCCCTCAGCCGCAGGGGTTTTGCTGAGACCCG
This sequence comes from uncultured Myxococcales bacterium, assembly GCA_964458295.1. Lineage (GTDB taxonomy): Bacteria > UBA10199 > UBA10199 > 2-02-FULL-44-16 > JAAZCA01 > JABGOS01. The sequence continues at coordinate 1,020 of CAYWIG010000120.1, read as the reverse complement.
CGAAACCGTTTAGATTGAACTTGGTCCCCTCATCCACACATTCACCATCAAAATCACCTTCGAACTCCAAAAATTCTGCGGCAGTCTTCTCCGCAAAAGCCCCAACGCGCTTTTGCATGCCCTCCACCTTCTCGCTGAGTTCCTCCTTGCCCTCCTCCTCTGCACCCTCCTCCCCCTCGTCTCCCCCCATTGAATTCATCAGTCCTTCAATGCCACCACCTGTAAAGACCGCTCGGATCATTCCAGTGGATAGGGGGAATTGCTGACAGAGTGGGAGCTGAGCGGTATCGCCTAAATACTGGCTCAAATTTTGACTCTCCACGATCTTTCTAAATACCTTATCGAACTTGAGTTCGAGGAGCATGAAGCTATATCCCGATTTGGCGAGATAGTACGCCTTCAATCGGTCCCTCTCATTGAGGGCGAGGTTATAATTTACGTTCGTGTTGTATGCGAATTCGACGATCATCGTCGTAAGGATGGTGATCGCCGTGAGCACCAACATCAGCGCAACGCCTCTCTGACTTTTTAAAATGGATCTCATAAACTCAGTTCTATTTGTCTATCGACCCCGATGAAAGTGCCAACATAACCGAAGTGGTTAAAATAATTTCATTCTCCCCTTCCTCATCATCGGGGTCTGGAAACACCAATGAAATCTTAACGGCTTTCGGTAGGCGTGATTTCCAATCGATTTTATCGGTGTCCCAATTTTTAACCCATTCATTCTTCCTACCGTTGTAATATTCGAGATTGAACTCCCTTATATCCCTGACGAGGATAAGCGCCTTACCCTTAACTTCTGTAGTATTATCCAGCCATGGATCCTCACGCCTTACGAGATTTAATATATTTGACTCCTCGCTATCGGCGACAATCTCATATGAGATCTTGCATTGGTCCGATTCTTTAGCCCCGCTGAAATAACGCATGTGGGAGAGGGAGGTGAACTTAAGATTATCCTGACCGCTTTGATCCTCCCCCTTAAAAAATGTCTTAATTCCGGACGCCGCTCCACCA
>CAYWIG010000119.1:0-5878 GCA_964458295.1 uncultured Myxococcales bacterium | reverse complement strand
TTTTTAAGTAGATTCTTGTGATGTCGGATAACGTTATGTTTTATTTAATAAATTCAAGATGTTAAAAAACAGCGAAACTTTTTCAGGCCCCGCCCGATAATTTCAATGGAGGCACGATGAGGCGATGCGTTCTGTCTTACGCAGCGCGTCTAGACATTTTCCACGGAAAAGGAGAGCCCTGCGCACTCATGTATTCAAAAAGATACAAAGGTATGTTCTTGAGCATCTTAGGGATAGCAGCCCTGTATGCCGTATCATTCTACTATGGAAAGTTGATGCAGAATGCGATCGGCATCAAGAAGGTTCGTTTCTCGGATGATATCGTTCAAGCGGCGAAGACTCATGGGGTGCATCCTGCGCTGATCACCGCAGTCATCCATGCCGAATCGAATTTCGATCCGAAGGCGCGCTCCTACAGGGGAGCCAAGGGGCTCATGCAGATCAATCCACCTACTCAGCGATACCTGAAACTAAAGAATGCGTACGACCCATCACAGAACATCATGGCAGGTGCAAAATACCTAAAGGAGTTGATCACGCTCTTCAAGGGAAATACAAAACTCGCACTAGCCGCGTACAATGCAGGACCAGGTGCGGTAAGGCGCTTTAAAGGAATCCCTCCATATAATGAGACTCGCAAGTACGTAAAAAAGGTTCTCGTCTATTTCGATCAATATCGTAAGACCTTCCTTTCAAGTTCATTGATGTCGTAGCTTCAGATAACAGAGAACAGAAAACAGAAGTCAGAGAACAGAGGTCAGATAATCTCTGTACAGGATAAACTAATCGTAAGCTTATCCTTCTGACATCTATCGTCTGTTTTCTGACTTCTGTTTTCTAGACATGACATCCCGACTAACAATATGTATATATACGAGTTAATATGAAACGATCGGATTCACAGGTCTCCTGGAAACGCATACTGTCCGAGCGGGGCATTCTGCTGATCCTCCTTGCCCTCTTCATCCTGATCTCGACGCTTGGCAATACCCTGATGACTTCATTGGAAGCGGGTTTTGTACGAACCGCCGTTGCACTGAGCGTGGGGCTCAGAAAGCCATCCAGTGAAATTCTTATCGCCGAAGTAAGGGGTGACGGTGAGGAAAATAATCTCGAGTGGAACCAGCGAACCTTCCTAAACTTTATCAACAGGCTTAAGGATTACAACGCCAAACTCCTAGTGGTCGCTGCCGCCGAGGCCAATCTCACCAATTCTGGACTCAGCAAACAGATGATTTCCGACCTTCCCGTCGTAATGGCATACGATTTCTATCCTACGCTTGCCGACACACCACCAAAGATGGAAGGTGAAAAAGGAGGAAACCGTAGAATTCAGCCCAAAAAATTTGAAATAACCAGCTATCCATCAAAACCGCTTGATGATTCCAGGCTGCCAGGCATGGCCGGAGTCGACAATCGAACTGTGATCAATTCCCAGATGAATCTGGTAGGACAGGGATTTTCGAATATATTTCCAAATTCGAGGGGACTCGTAATAAGCCAACCTCTAGCTGTAAGATTCAGAGGGAGGGCCTACCCTGCCCTATCGATCGTCGCTTATTCCAAGTGGCACGGCTTCACGCCCATCCTGAAGGAGAGTCCAAGAGGCTCGCCCGTTGGGATCAGCGTGGGAAGCGAACACATCTCAACCGGCCCCGACACTAGAATTACAATCAATTATATCGGAAAGAGCGAAATTTTTCCGACCATAGATATGAGGGAAATACTCAAAGGCGAAGCTGCACCCGAAGCCATCGCCGGAAAGATCGTCCTCGTATCAGTTCAAAATGATGAGATCAGCAACGCCTATCCCACACCACTTGGCTTCATGAACAACGCTGAGATTCAGGCGAATATTCTCGACAATCTACTACAGAACAGAATTCTCACGTCATTCATAGGTTGGCATTTTGTAACACCTATCTTTCTGGGAATCGGAATCCTTTTTCTCATGTTCCTGGTACCTTTACCTTTTAAAAGAAAAACTTCGATCTGCCTTGGCGCCATAGCCGGCGTCTGGCTCATCGGATTCCTTCTATTCTACGTACTCAATACATGGATCCCGGTAATTCAAATTACAATCTTCGTGGGATCATCGTTTGCTGCCCTCTTCATTTGGAAATTTATCGCAAGGGATTTGCCACGCTTCAAGTTGACCCAACTCTATAGTTGGCGACTTGCCAGAAGCTCGATCAGGACGTTAGTTGATAATAGATCCTTGATTGATCCCGTCGGACATCCTTGCGAGGCGACAGCCCTGGCATTGGATATAAAAGGATTTGGACATATATCGGATAAGCTCTCACCAAAGAATTTTAACAAATTTTTAGTCCAATTTCGAATTTTGGTTTCTGAAATTTTGATCGGGCATGGCGCGATGATAGATTCGTGGAGCGGTGACGATTGCAAAGCGATATTTGGAGCTCCTATATCTATAACGGAGCCGACCCTCTCCGCGTGCATCGCCGCGCTTGACCTCAGACGTACATTGATCACACAACAAAGTTCATGGAAGAAACATTTCGATGTAGATAGGTTGAAACTAGGAATCGGCATCCACAGGGGCAAGGCCGTCGCAGGCGATTTCGGTCTCGGTTTCAATATCATCGGCGGCGTGGTGGAGGCTGCAAAACAACTTAAAAGATTGAATCGATTCTATAAGACGTGGATGTTGGTCGGCAGCTCTATCGCCCTGGAAACTAAATCTGCAATTGAGTATCGACCGTTGGACCCCGTTCACCTCTGGGGCGACGTTTCCCCGACGGTCATCTATGAAGTCGTCGGTGAAGCTGGAACAATTTTACCCTCGCTCAAGGCATACGAGGAGGCACGCGTTGCCTATCTCGACGGGGAGTTCGAAAAGGCGGCCGATCTATTCAGACGCGTCCTGAGCTCTCATCCAAATGACGGACCATCCAGATTATTCTTAAAGCGCTGCAAAATCCTGATACAGGAGGCGCCGGAAGCTTGGGATGGTGTTTGGAAGGCCGGCTGATCTTCGATCATTCCCCAATTTTTTGACGATTTAATGATATTATTATCACATTAAGAAGAACCCATCGCTCCTTCCCCCGAAATAGACATGAAAAAACAATTAGTTATCCCCATGCCCGCATTTACGAACATCGGCACACTATTTGCTACTATTAATGCTTCGTAGCCCTCGGTGCATGGGGGGGGAAAATTTGTAAGGGGCTACAAAGGAACGAAATATGAAATCACTAAAGATCATTTTGCTTATATCGATACTGCTCATTCCCGCTTCATCATATGCGAAGATGGGTGCACATCCAAATTGCGAGGATGTAGAGGATATAGCCGAGATGTACTTCCAATATCCTTCAACCTACAAGGCCGTACCGGAGGAGTTCATCTTTCAAATGTCAGAGAGCTCCGATTGCACAATGACAAACAGGTTATTCTACGTCGAAGTCGGTCCAACCGGAGGACTCTTCGGGTCTACGAATTGTGACAGTTTGGGCGATAAAAAATGGAGCTGCAACAAGGGAAACGTTGAGAATTCAAACTTCGATAAATTCCAAGGAGCATATTACTATTACACTTCACCCTGCCTAATGAGCTCTCCAGACTACACCTGCGAAGTGAGGGATATCATAATAAGATATCCGGAAGTCGTAGTGAACACGGTAACAAGGCAACAGGACGATATCGTAATCAGTGGAAACGCTACGAAAACTGAACCCGGTTGGAAGTTGAATGAGATTATCGTATCCAACATGTCATGTAAAATCGATTCAAGCGGTATCATCAACTGTGGTTTTCCAAAGACACTGGTTCAGGGTGGAAAGTTGCATGCAAAACTGATTTCAGATCAATCCAACAAAATTTACATGTTGATGGATGTAGATGTCCCATCAAAGCTTATGAAGGATTGCGAAAGCGGCTGGAGTCAGGTTGAACAGATATGCAAGGAGGATGTACCCGTTGCTCCTACGCTTGATTGTAAGAAGACTCCGCTCGCCGATGACTGCGACTATGACAAGGATGGCATCATCAACAAACAAGATAAATGCCCTAAAAATCCTGAGGGGTACTATCCAGGCAGTAGCGCTCCCGCGGATGGCGTGTTAGACGGATGCAACAATGCTCCATCGGGATCACCTTCGACCAGCTCTCCGACCTATTCGCTTCCATACCTCTCCGGCGAATCCAAATGTAGCTTCGTTGAAAATTCACGGGTGAGTTTGGTAGGCCTTACATTCATCATCCTCACCCTTACAATTATGTGCATAGGCTACTCCTTCGTCACGGTACGTGCCAGAAAGGTTCCACGGAGGAAGAAGATGACAAAAAGGATAGTCGATCTAAAGAATCTCTAACTTCTTGGGATAACTGGATAGGATTTCACAACCCTTCTTTGTAACGTACACCAGGTCCTCGATTCTAACACCACCTATCGCAGGATAATATAGACCCGGCTCCACACTGAACACGTTGCCGGTTCTCAACCTATAGTCGCTCTGATTTATTCTTGCAGGTTCCTCGTGAACCTCAAGCCCTATACTGTGACCTGTTCCATGAAAGAAACCGACCATTCTCCCCTTCTGCTCTCGCGTAGGAAATCCCTGGTTGGTGAAAAAATCCACAATTGCCTCGTGAATTTTTTTACCCTTCATACCGGACTTGACCATTCGAAGCCCCATCTCCTGCCCCTTTTTCACAGTCGCATACATGCGCCTCAATCCGCCCGGAGCCCTCCCCTTACAGAAGGTTCTCGTCGCGTCTCCGTAATATTGCGTCTTCGCTGATTTCGGAAATACATCCACGATGATGGAGCTATGTGGTCTCAAAAGCCCATGCCCCAAGCTATGAGGATCGACAGAGTCCTTTCCACACGAGACGATCGTATCCTGTGCTATAAATCCCCTCTCCATCAAAAACACATCTATCATATTCCTGACGCCCTCGGATGAAAGAGGCTTACCCTTATATACCAATCTGTTATTCCTAATGCGGCTTCTCTTTAAAACGTCCTTAACCATCCTTATGGTGGAAAAGACGACCTTCTGAGATTGTTCAATATACTTCCTCTCCTCCTTGGTCTTCTGATAACGCTCCTGAAAAAATGGGGCCGGTCCCGCCTCCACCAAATAATCCCTCTGGCGCAACTCATCGACCATGGCAAAGGAGGAGCCTTGCGGCATGACTAGATGCTTGACGCCAAAATCCCGAAATACCTCGTGGATCACATCGACCTTCGAAGGATCATCATTCTTCTTTGCCGCTATATCCTTATAGTGGGTAAGCGATAAGACGCTATCGACCTTCGCCTCCTTCTTCGCCCTATCGATCTCCAGATCACTCATAACCATGTATTTCTTTCCCTTCAGCTGAAAGAAGGCGAATGGATCGCCGGCCATGAATTTAGTGGCATAATAGAGATCGGCATTCTTGTTGGATACGTCGTAGATAAAATAGGCTTTAGCCATGTTTCCCCCGTTCCTTTTCATTAACTGTTATTTTGAATTTGATAAATTGTCAAAAAAAGATATAGCATTGGGGTGGAATATCGGATCATTATGAAGAAACGATACCTTCTGACAATAGCTGTTCTCACCCTGGCCATCGCGTCATGTGCGCCCTATCATGCCAGGCGAAGACCAATTCATTATGAGGTGACGGGTAAGGCCTCCTGGTATGGACCCGGCTTTGCTGGGAGAAAGACCGCGAATGGCGAAAGGTTCAATCCAAACGCGATGACGGCGGCGCATAAGACCCTACCCATGAACACCACCGTCAGGGTTACTAACGTTAAGAATGGCAAGACGGTAGTGGTAAGGATCAACGATCGAGGCCCGTTCATCAGGGGAAGGATTATCGATCTATCGAAGGCCGCTGCGAAGAAGATCGACATGCT
>CAYWIG010000118.1:4260-5882 GCA_964458295.1 uncultured Myxococcales bacterium | reverse complement strand
TAAACTCTTAATTCTTCATTCTTAATTCTTAATTTAATTAATTAACAGGGAAGCACAAGTCAGGACTCAAATATGTTTAAGAAACTAGAATCGGTCGAAAAGAAGTTTGAAGAGTTGACGGAGAAACTCTCCGACGCAACGATCATCGCAGATCAGCAGACATTCCAGAAGATCGCAAAGGAGAGATCAGACCTCTCAGAGCTCATCGAAACTTATCGAGAATATAAGCAGGTGGATCAGAATCTCAAGGATAACAGGGAACTCTTCGAGAATGAAGATGATGAGGATCTAAAGCAGATGGCCGAGGAGGAGATCCCCGGCCTTGAAGGAACGCTTGATGAATTAGAGCAAAAGCTAAAGGTCCTTCTCCTTCCAAAGGATCCAAACGACGAAAAGAACACCCTTCTGGAGATCAGGGCTGGGACCGGCGGCGAGGAGGCTGCCCTCTTTGCAGCGGATCTCTTTCGCATGTATCAGCGTTTCGCCGAGGAAAAGAAGTGGAAGGTCGAGGTGATGAGCCAGAACATGACGGGGCTCGGTGGCATCAAGGAACTCATAGCCTTAATTTCCGGCGACAGGGTATTCAGCGATCTAAAATATGAGAGCGGCGTTCACCGAGTACAGCGCGTACCGTCTACTGAGGCATCCGGACGCATTCATACCTCAGCCTGTACGGTAGCAGTGCTTCCAGAAGCTGAGGATGTGGATATTCAAATCGACGAGAAGGATCTAAGGGTCGACATCTACCGCGCATCGGGTCCCGGTGGCCAGGGGGTTAACACTACTGATTCAGCGGTAAGGATAACGCACATTCCAACGGGCGCTGTAGTCGCATGTCAGGATGAGCGAAGCCAACATAAGAACAAGGCGCGTGCGATGAAGATTTTGAAGACGCGCGTCTTCGATATCGAGAATCAAAAGAGAAATGCAGAGCGTTCAGCCACCAGAAAATCGATGGTAGGATCTGGGGATAGGTCTGAGAAGATACGAACATATAACTTCCCCCAAAACCGTCTAAGTGATCACAGGATCGGTCTCAGCCTACACAACCTGAGCCACGTCCTCGATGGGCATCTAAATGAGGTGATAGAACCACTTCGAACGCATTTTCAGATGGAAGCGCTTAAGAGCAGTGATGAGTGAATTTTCAACCCCAGGGGTTTGGAAATTGGGTTGCGTGTTTTAACCCCTGGGGTTGAAAATTTATGAACATCATCGAATCCTTAAATAGAGCAGAATCTACGCTCGTCGATACAGGCTCCACATCTGCGCGGCTGGATACTGAAGTCCTCCTTGCACACATTTTAAATTGCGAACGCATCGATCTATATACGGAGCGTGAAAGGGAACTGAACACTCGGGATCTAAAAACATTCGAAGAATATATCAAAAGACGCGCACAGTATGAGCCCGTAGCATACATAACAGGTACAAAGGAATTCTGGTCGATACCCGTGAAGGTTACGAAGGACGTTTTAATTCCACGCCCCGAGACAGAACTTCTCGTCGAGAAGGTTCTCTCCCTTATAGATGATAAGAATCATACAATTCGCATTTTAGATCTCTGCACGGGAAGCGGAAATATCCCGATGGCACTCGCAAAGGAGCTGCCAAACGCTCAA
>CAYWIG010000118.1:0-4250 GCA_964458295.1 uncultured Myxococcales bacterium | reverse complement strand
ATCTATGATTTCAAAAGGACATTTACAAACTGTTGACGGATATATCCAAAAAGGCAATCGCGCTGGCGAAAGAGAATACTACATTCGCCTCCGATCGCATTACAGCCTTGACTGGAAACCTCTTCGAGGCATTACATCTCAACGCACCACACACCACGCACCACGCACCACGGATTTTTGACATCATCACAGCAAATCCACCATACGGCCGCCCATCCGACAGCCATCTATTCAGCAGGGAGGTTGTAGATCATGAGCCTCCGAGCGCCGTGTTTGGGGGTGTATCAGGCCTTGATTTCATCAAAAGGATTATAGAGAATGGCCATACTAATCTAAAACCCGGTGGGTGGATGGTTTTTGAAATTGGAATCGACCAGGGCGAGGAGATCAGAAAACTGGTCAGTTCAAACAATTCATACGATTTGATTGAAATCGATAAGGACCTAGCGGGAATCGAAAGAATCGTAGGTGTGAGGAAGAAATGGAAAAACTAATAATACAAGGGCCCACTCCGCTCAAGGGCGATATCCGAGTTAGCGGTGCAAAGAATGCAGCTTTGCCGATTATCGCATCCACCCTTCTCGTCCCGGGAACTCATAGAATCACCGGCGCACCGCACCTCCGCGATATCAGAACGATGATTCAACTCATGGAGCACATCGGAGCGGATGTGAAGTGGAACGATGAAATAACCATCACAACCGAGAAGTTCAACGTCGATGAAGCACCTTACGACCTGGTAAAGACGATGAGAGCATCCGTCCTCGTGCTTGGACCGCTGGTTGGACATCTCAAACATGCCAAGGTCTCACTCCCTGGAGGATGCGCAATCGGAGCTCGACCGATCGATCAACATCTCAAGGCCTTGGAAACGATGGGGGCAAAGATTCAACTGAACGATGGATATGTCGAGGTACACGCCAAGGAACTCCACGGCGCAGAGATCACCTTCGACATAGTCACCGTCACTGGAACCGAAAATATCATGATGGCGGCGGTGCTCGCGGATGGTAAAACCGTACTCAGCAACGCCGCGAAGGAACCCGAGGTCATCGATCTTGCGAACCATCTAAACGATATGGGCGCCGACATAAAGGGTGCTGGAACCGATCGCATTGTTATAAGGGGAGTATCTGAATTAAAACCACACCCGCACCATATCATTCCGGATAGGATCGAAGCTGCAACGCTTCTGATGGCAGCGGGGATAACCTGCGGCCAGTTGACGATTGGCAATTTCCCTTCGAAAATGCTGGAAACGGCGATAAACAAACTTCGTGATACCGGAATGGAGATCACGATTGATGGCGACATCGCTCACGTAGAACGAAATGGGACTCTCAAAAGCGTCGACGTAACGACGGCACCACACCCCGGTTTCGCAACGGATCTCCAGGCCCAATTCATGGCCCTCATGTCTGTCGCTTCTGGCACCAGCATCATAACTGAGACTATTTTCGAAAACAGGTTCATGCACGTCTCCGAACTTATCCGAATGGGTGCAGACATCAACGTCGATGGCGGCATCGCGGTCGTCAAGGGCGTTAAGAGTTTGAAGGGAGCCCCGGTGATGGCTACAGATCTTCGAGCCTCCGCATCTCTCGTCATAGCTGCCCTGGCAGCCAAAGGCACAACCGAGATCCAGAGGATATACCATCTCGACCGCGGATACGAGAGGATCGAAGAAAAGCTCAATTCAGTGGGTGCAAACATCGTCAGGACAGAAACGAAGAACGATTAGAAAGCACTTTCCATAATCCCATCATTCCATTAAAATGTTTCGTCGTTATTTGAGCTCATATGTACGCATAGCAACCTGGGGGAATTATGATCCTGATACCGCAGATCTACATGAAAGAGGGCAATATCGCCAAAACCGAGGGGACCTCTTCACCCCTCTTTCTGGATGACGCGTTCGCAACCGCAAAGAATTTCAAGGATGCTGGTGCGGAGGGCATCCTGATAGTCGACCTAAGCCTTACGCCCGTCGGAAAGAACCCCAACTTGATGACGATAAAGCGGATACATGATGAACTCGATCTAGGCGTATACGTCGGAGGTGCATTTAAAACGGCGAGTGAAGTAGAGGGATACGTCAAGATCGGCGTCGAACTCGTGATTCTCGGTAGCATAGCATATCAGAGACCCGATTTTCTGGAGAGCGTATGCAAAAGCTTTCCTGGCAAAATTGCAACGCGCATCGATCTCAAAGCGGGCAAGGTCACGATCCCAGGATATGCCGTCACGACAAACAAGACCCCCATGGATTACGCAAAATCCTTCGTGGATGCAGGGGTTCGCTACATTCTGTACTCGGAGGTCGATAACGCTGGTCATACAACCGATGCGAGCATCACGAGTCTGGAAAAGTTCTGCAATGAAATCAATTCGCGCGTCATATGCACCTCTGATGTCTCAGGACTACCGGAGATCGAGCGAATCGTGACGATCGAGGCCTCGAGATTGGATGGGCTGGTTCTTGCAAAATCACTCTACGAAAATCACGTGGACCTTCGCGGCGCGATAGCCATGGTCAACGATATCCTTCTCTCCAGGGAGAAGGACACGACGCTAACCGAGATGTAAGGAGGACATATGCCCACCGAATGTATCTTCTGTAAAATAATCAAAGGGGAGATCCCCTCAGAGAAACTTTTCGAAGATGACGAGATCATCGCGTTCAACGATATCAACCCAGTCGCACCGAAACATATGCTGATCGTACCGAAGGAACACATACCGACGCTAAACGATTTACAGGAAAATCATCTACCGCTGCTCGGCAGAATGTTCACCGTGGCAAAGGCTCTGGCAAAGGAGTCGGGGATAAGTGGTAGTGGTTATAGAACTGTAATCAACTGCAACAGCGATTCCGGTCAGGAAGTGTTTCACATCCATCTACATGTTATGGGTGGGGCTAGATTGGGAAGGATGGGATAAAGATTCTGTGTTTAAGTGTCTAAGTGTCTAAGTGTTTAAGTGTCTAAGCTAGAACATATTATACCCAGACACGCTGACACTTAGACACTGGTGTTTAACTCCCCGACAACACCTTCATCGTAACCAAAACCACTCCCATAATCCCCAAAACGAACAAAGCTGCATAAAAGAAAACTGTGACCCAACGAAACTTATTCGGCCTGGAGAGATTCCCCCAACGCCACCAGGGAACGAACTTATATGGAAGTTCCTCCGGTTCTCCATCCTTGTCGAATAGAGAGCCGAATCCGCCCTTACCCTTCCTTCCGCGAAGCCTCTTTGCCTTCTCCCTCAATTGAGATTCGAGGGAGAGACCCAACTCTTCCGCCGCCCTCTCTTCCGCCACTCCTCCCATGAATTTACCCTCGGCGGCCTTCTGCGCCAGATTGAAGCGCTTCCTCTTGGAGGCGGACAGGGCGAGATACATAAGCTCCTCGCTCGTCATCTCAGCCAACATCTCCTTCGTGACAACCGACCCGGCCTTCGTCCCCTTCATCTTCGCGAGGATCTGGGCGATGATCGAAAAACGCACAAATTTTTCGACCTTTCCGTTGTTGAGACGCATATCCCCTATGAATATTCCCTTCTTACCCTTGGCTATCAATCCGCGCAGGAGAAAGTTTCTTATCTCGGTGAGCTTAACGCTCCTCTTCACGGTCCTATGAATAAATTTTTGAAAGAAATCCTTCCATTGAGATTCACTCTTCTCCTTGAAGATCGCCTCACCATCCTTCGTCTGTTTTGCGATCTGCTTTCCGTCCTCGAACCTCTCAACGACCATCCTTTCAAATTTGGAAATCAACTTGCTCACGCGGTCAGCCGCCACCTGACGCTCCAACCCACCCTTTGCGGCAGAGCCCTTGGCTAGTGCAAGCTTTCCTCTCTCCTGAACGAGCTTCCCATCGCGTATGCGTGAGCGCTTACCCGCTTCCTTCTTCTGCTGCGTTTTGGATTGCTCCTTCGCAGCATCGCCCTTCTGTGTCTGCACATCTTTATCGCGCCTATCTACGACGACCTTCCCGTTCGTCAGTCGAAAGTGCCTATAGGCCTGCGCACCCTTGAGAGCCTTGGCCATCCTCTGAAAAAAGGGTAGCCGCTGTTTTATCTGAAAGGGACGATCTTTCAGGGCCTGGGCGAGATCCTTCTCAGCCTTCTGGACCTCCTCCTTCGGCGCACCCTCCTTGACCGCACGCACATAACGCTGGATCTTTACGTTAGTATCCACCGGCGGCCTGACGCCCGGCCTGACCATATCACCGCTTTTTTTGAAA
>CAYWIG010000117.1:0-5887 GCA_964458295.1 uncultured Myxococcales bacterium | reverse complement strand
AAGACAGTTTTAGCCAATGAGCAGGTAAGCGGAGGGTGCTGTTGGCGCTGCGATTCCGGGATTGAGATGAAGTCGATGTCCCAGTGGTATTTTCGCATTACCGACTATGCCGAGGAGTTGCTAAACGATATAGACGATAAACTACAGGGTTGGCCGGAGCGCGTTCGAACGATGCAACGTGAGTGGATCGGTAAGAGTCATGGTGCCAACATAGATTTTCCTATCGATGGCTCAAAAGAGAAAATTCGGATATTTACGACGCGGCCCGATACGCTATTTGGCGTAACATTCATGAGCCTCGCTTGGGAGCATCCACTTGTGATGGAGTTTGCAAAAGCAAGTGGTAGAGAGAGGGAGGTTCAGGCATTTATCGAAAAATCCTCTAAGATCGACCATAAGGCCCGCCTCGAGGATACATATGAAAAGGATGGGGTCTTTACCGGTGCATATTGTCTAAATCCTCTGACCGGTGAGAAGGTTCCGGTATATGCGGCGAATTTTGTTTTGATGGAATATGGGACCGGTGCGGTTATGGCGGTGCCAGGCCATGACCAACGTGATTTCGAGTTCGCGAAAAAATATGATCTACCGATTAAGATCGTCATTCAGCCCGATGGTGAAACCCTCGATCCAAGTGCCATAAAGGGTGCGTGGGAAGGCGCTGGAGTCATGGTAAACTCGGGTGAGTTTGATGGTCTAGAAAATGACAAGGGTATCGAAGCGGTTTCAGGACATCTTAAAAAGAAGAAACTCGGTGGGCCGACCGTAACATATCGTCTGAAGGATTGGTGTCTATCCCGTCAGCGTTACTGGGGTGCACCCATACCCATCATCAATTGTGATAAGTGTGGCACGATACCAGTTCCAGAAAGGGATCTTCCTGTCGAACTTCCGAATGATGTAGAATTTACGGGCGTCGGAGGTTCCCCACTTTCGAAGATTCAGTCGTTTGTGAATACCGAATGTCCAAAGTGTGGAGGTGAGGCCAAACGCGAAACTGATACGATGGATACGTTCGTCGAATCGTCCTGGTATATGCTTCGTTATGCCTGTCCGAAGTACGACAAGGCCCCTGTCGATCCGAAGATGATGAAGTATTGGCTCCCTATCGATCAGTACATCGGCGGTATCGAACATGCCGTCGGCCATCTGATCTACTTTAGATATTTTACGAAGGTTATGCGCGATCTCGGACTGCTCAAACTGGATGAACCGTGTAAAAACCTCATGACGCAGGGTATGGTCTACAAGGATGGCGCGAAGATGAGCAAGTCGAAGGGTAACGTTGTCGATCCGGATGATATGATAGCAAAATATGGAGCCGATACGATGCGTCTCTTCTCCCTCTTTGCAGCCCCTCCTGAGAAGGACCTTGAGTGGAATGATAAGGGAGTCGAGGGCTCACATCGTTTTCTTATGAGGGTGTGGCGCCTGGTGATGGACTATCTCGATGCCGGAAAGGATGTTGAAGAATCTGCGGATGCTGTTCGATGGAGGAACAAAACTGTTAAGAAGGTGACCGACGATATCGAACGTTTCCATTTCAACACGGCGATAGCTGCTATTATGGAGTATGTTAACTTCTTATACGGAATCGGTGTTGAAAAGATGAACAGGGCGGCGGTGGATACGCTGATTCTACTCATCTCACCACTGGCGCCCCATGCTTGTGAGGAGTTATGGGAGAGATTGGGCCATAAAGACACTATATTGAAATCAGTCTGGCCAAAATATGACGAAGCGATGATCGCAAGTGACACGGTAACTATCGTGGTACAGATAAATGGCAAGGTGAGGGAGCGTTTGGATGTTCCTGCGGGCATCTCGGATGAGGATCTAAAGAGGGGAGCTTTGACTTGCGATAAGGTTGCATCGTTCTTGGGTGGCAAGGAACCCAAGAAGGTTATTGTTATACCGAAGAAATTAGTTAACATAGTTGTTTAAGGAGGGATCAGGGATCAGTACAATCATATTCGTAAAAATTCTAATCCCTGTTCCCTAATCCCTAGAATTATGAAACTCGATATAACATCATTGGAAAAGGAGATTCGTGGCGGAAAAATTCGCCCGGCATATGTGGTGGTGGGTGAGGAATCCTATCTGGCCCGTGCCGCACAGAGGATCATACGGGATAAGGTGTGCGGTGAAAAGTCTGATGACCTATCCTATCGAATACTGAGCGCGAAGGAGACCAAGCTGGATCAGATCACCGATGCGCTGAGGACGGTACCGTTTTTGAGTCCTAAAATATTGGTGGTGATACGTGACGCGGAAAAGTTGAAGAAGGGTGTCCAGGAGACGCTTGTCGACTATCTGGAATCGCCCGTCGATACATCCGTTCTTGTCGTTATAGCATCGAAACTCGATGGTCGTACGAAATTTATGCAGCTGGCTGGAAAGGTGGGTGCGATCGTAGAATGTAAACCTCTTTATGCCAACAAGGTTCCATATTGGATCAACATTGAAATCAGAAGGGGTGGAAAACAGATATCACAGGAGGCGGCCAAGTTCTTGGCCGATATGGTTGGAAATGATTTGGGTCAGATAGCTCAGGCGATTGATAGGGTGTCATTGTATGTAGGAGATCGAAAATTGATCGAACTTTCCGATATCGAACATGCCATAGCAGAAACCCATCAGCGGACGATATTCGAACTAACGGATGCTGTAGGTGAGAGAAAGATCTCGAAAGCCCTTTCACATCTCCATAATATTCTTGAAAATGGCGGGGCCCCTGTTTTGGCACTAAATATGCTCGCGAGGCACTTTAGAATTCTTTCGAAGGCGAAGGAAATATCGGGTAGAATGTCCGACAAAGCTCAGGTGGCAAAATATCTCGGTGTGAATCCATTCTTTGCTACAAATTATATGAATCAGGCGAACAACTTTTCCAAAGGGGAGCTTCGCGACGGCTTCAGAATCCTTCATAGGTGTGATCGTACGCTAAAATCCAGCAGGATTCCGAAGGAGAGGGTGCTGGAGAAGGCCTTGTTCAACATCATAAAAAAATAGGTGTCGCCTGGTGAGACGACACCCAATGTCACCTATATCATTATATAACTGATCGTTTGCTATCTCGCGTTCGTAGCCTTTGCGAGCCTGCTCACAAGCCTTGACGCCTTCTTCTTATGGATCACGCCCTTTGTTGCAGCCTTGGCAACAACACGCGAGGTCTCCTTAAGGGCTTCCTGTGTTCTCTCAGTGCGGGCTTTCTTTACCGAGGTCTTCATCGTCGATAAAGTATGCTTGTTCCTGGCATTGCGCGTTTCCGTCTGGCGTGCGCGTTTGATGGAAGACATATGCCTGCCAACTCCGATCTTCTTTTTCAATCTGTCTGTAGCCATGCTTAAATCTCCTCCATTGCAAAATGTAGCGGAGGCGAGTATCATGCGACTCCTTCATTGTCAAGGATTTACGGGGACTTAATGAATAGGGAACATGCGCATATCAGCCGGAGAGTAGGCACGGTCAGCTTCTTCACATTTCTGTCCAGAATAGCCGGATTGGTCAGGGACGCCGTTTTGGCCTGGGCATTTGGCGCTACGAGGATGGCGGATGCATTCTACGTGGCCTTCAGAATTCCGAATCTCCTCCGGAGGCTCGTGGCTGAGGGTGCACTGACGGTTGCATTTGTGCCCGTATATACTGAATATTTAAAGAGTTCTAAGAAAGAAGGTCGAGAGGCTGCTAGCGTAATATTTACCTATCTTTCGCTCCTTTTGGCCCTCATCGTCGTCTTGGGCGTTCTATTCGCCCCCCTACTGGTAAGGCTGATCGCATGGGGATTTTCCGCTGAACCGGGTAAATTCGAGCTTACGGTCTATCTGACGAGGATAATGTTTCCCTACATATTCCTCATAAGCCTCGTAGCCCTTGCGATGGGGATTTTAAACTCACTCAAGAAATTTGCAGCTCCAGCCGCTGCACCGATCCTTCTCAATCTCTCCATAATCTTTGGCGCCACAGTGCTTTGGAAGTATTTCGAGATCCCAACTGTGGGACTGGCCCTAGGTGTTCTTTTGGGAGGGACTCTGCAGCTCGCCCTACAGATCCCCGCCCTGATCAAAGAGGGTATGCTGCCCCGGCTGAACTTCAATTGGAGGCACAGGGGATTGCGAAGCATGCTCTTCCTGATGATTCCATCCGCCTTCGGGGCCGCAGTCTATCAGGTAAACGTATTGATAGTGACGCTTCTCGCATCATTCCTTCCGGATGGAAGTGTATCGTATCTCTGGTACGCCGACAGGGTGTCGGAGTTTCCACTCGGAATATTTGCTATCGCTATAGCGACCGCTACCTTGCCGACGCTTTCAGATCACGCAGCGGATAAGGATATCCAATCGTTGAAGGAGACTATCAATTACAGTTTGAGGCTTACCTTTCTCATAGCGATTCCGTCGATGGTCGGTTTGTTCCTGTTGTCGGGATTATCGATCAGCGTGCTCTTTGAACGAGGTGAGTTCGGTCCAACGACTGCGGTGGCAACAGCTGGTGCGCTGATGATATTTGCAATCAAGATTCCATTCGTCTCCGGTGTGCGAAATCTAGTACCTGCATTCTTTGCACTGCGTGATGCGAAGACGCCGGTTTATGTTGCAGCATTCGCGGTCATAGTGAACGGTGTGGTGGCGTTGCTCCTAATGAAGAGCATGCTGCATTTGGGACTCGCGTCGGCGCTCGTCGTATCGTCCGCGTTTAATTTCGTGATTTTGTTATATCTCTTAAGGAGGAAGATAGGGTCTCTAGGTTATAAGAGATTAGTGATCTCAGTATTTAAGACGTGTATAGCGAGTGCGGTGATGGGGGCGGTAATTATTGTGGTTAAGCAATGGATCGATCTTGGAGCTATCACATCCTTATGGACGAGGGGTGGAATTCTCGTTTTGATGATCCTTGGCGGAGTTGCAATCTTTATATCCATAATTCGGGCAATCAACGTCGATGAATATCGAGCATTGGTAGGAATGATGAATAGAAAGGGGAGGGTATCCGGCGAACAGGCTATCCGGGACTAGGATATCCGGATGACCAAATACACCTATTTTATCTTCTTATGTGACCTGATGAAATTATCTATCGATCTGTCGTAGGTTTTTTCCGCATCCTTCGGGAAAAAACATCCTGGAAGTTCACCGTTTCTTCTGTGATACAATACGCATTCGCAACACTTTCCTCTTTTTGAGCAGTTGTATGTGCATGTGCAATTTGACATCATTTGGTTCTGTTTGCATTCCATATCAATCATCCTCCGATACCATCCTTCTCTTTCTGAGAAGAAGATCTATTAGGCAAAAAGCCCAAAGGGCTATGATTCCAATTAGACAATATATGATGAAACTTTGGTTGGTCTGCCATGCCATGCTAATTGATGATAAACTCTCAACTATAGCTGGGGAGCCGACTCGCATATTTTCCATACTCCTTATGACGCTAACCGTATATTTCGCCAGCGGAAGTATCAAAAGGAGAACGGTGAAAAAAGTGATTATCGTGCCCTTCAAACGATCGCCCAATATGAAGTAACCGACACCGGGCAACACCAATGCATTGGTGAAGATAGCAGTATCGATTTTTTTAATATTAATCTGCATTCTATCGCTCTTTAGTAGCCATCTTCGCCGCGTTCCAGAGCTCATCCCATCTATCTGCGGAGAGGGACTTCATCTCGACACCTTCGACATCGATAGATCGTTCCATGTGTTTGAATCGTTCGATAAATTTTTCAGTGGCACGCCTTAGGCTTCCCTCCGGATCCAATCCCAGGAAACGACCAAGGTTTGCCATCGTGAAGAGAAGGTCGCCATATTCATGGTCGATGTCATCCTTCTTGCCGGATTCCTTCGCAAGGTGAAGCTCATGAGCTTCCTCCTCAACCTTAGATAGAATT
>CAYWIG010000116.1:0-5895 GCA_964458295.1 uncultured Myxococcales bacterium | reverse complement strand
ACCTCCTGATAGAGGGTATG
This sequence comes from uncultured Myxococcales bacterium, assembly GCA_964458295.1. Lineage (GTDB taxonomy): Bacteria > UBA10199 > UBA10199 > 2-02-FULL-44-16 > JAAZCA01 > JABGOS01. The sequence continues at coordinate 5,875 of CAYWIG010000116.1, read as the reverse complement.
ATAATAGCTGCCTATGCGATAGGCGCCCAGTCGATCTTCGTATATTTTCGTGGCGAATATCGCTTTCAGTGGAGGAGGTTTATCGAGGCATTGACGCAAGCCGAGGATGAAGGTCTTTTCGGTTTAGAGAAATTCAAATGCGACGTGGTCGTGTACCGAGGCGCTGGGGCATATGTCTGTGGTGAGGAGACGGCACTCATAAAATCGATTGAGGGAGGACGCGGTCTTCCCAGAGAGAAACCTCCATTTCCAGTTGAGAGAGGTCTCTTCGATTCACCGACGGTAATACACAACGTGGAGACGCTCTGCTCCCTACCATTCATCATAAGCAATGGGGCGGGAACCTTTGCAGCTATCGGTACCGAGAGAAGTAAGGGGACAAAGCTTATAAGCGTAAGCGGTCATGTGGAAAGTCCAGGTCTCTACGAAGTCGTCATGGGAACCCCAGTTTCAAAAATACTTGCAACGCACGCTGGAGGAACTGCGAAGGGGAGGAAGTTGAAAGCCGTCATGCCTGGAGGTACGTCGGTTCCTGTTCTCAATTCATGTGAGGCCCTGGGGGCCAAGATCGACTTTGAATCGATGAAAAATTTAGGGACCCTCCTGGGTAGTGGCGGAATGATCGTTTTAGATGAATCGGCATGTGTCGTAAGGTTTCTATCCGACATTGCAGGGTTTTATGCGAACGAATCGTGCGGCCAGTGTACACCATGTCGCGAGGGTACGGAATGGATAAAAAAGATATTGGATAGAATAGAAGCGGGCTTTGGATTAGAAAATGATATTCAATTGCTGATCGATATTGCGGAGGGGATGCGCGGCAAGTCCATCTGCCCTCTGTCAGATTCGCTTGTAATGCCAGTCCATTCCTTCATTAATAAATTTTGGCATGAATTTGAGGAGCACATAAAGCTTGGAGGGTGCCCGTTTGATTAACATTATGATGTTTGTCATCCCTGAATGCTTAAATCAGGGATCCAGTATTTCCTTTGTCTGGATTCCCGCTTTCGCGGGAATGACATTTTTAATGGTTTGAAGATTAAAACATATGAAACTAATTATCGACAATAGAGAGGTTCAAGCATCTGAGGGGACGACCATAATCGAGGTTGCGGATGGCATCGGCATTCACATCCCAAGGCTTTGCTACCATCCCGATCTTTCAAAGATCGGCAGTTGCAGAATGTGTTTTGTTGAGGTTGAGGGTCGAGATAAGTTGGTTGCATCGTGTACGGAACCGGTACGCGACAAAATGGTCGTAAAGACGAATACGGAAAAGGTTGGAAAGGCAAGGCAGGATATACTGGAGCTTATTCTGATCAATCACCCAATAGATTGTCCGAAATGTGATGCCTCCGGCGAGTGTGATCTTCAGGATTACTATTTCAAATATTCGCTGAGACCGTCGAGGTTTTCCGAGAAGAAGAATAAAAAGAGGAAGGTCGTTAAAATCGGATCGCATATCGTTCTCGACTCCGAGAGGTGTGTCAATTGTGAGAGATGTGTGAGATTCTGTGATGAGGTCTTAACTGATCATCAGCTTGGTTTCTATGGCAGAGGGAAGTCATCACAGATAGACATTTCACCTAACAGCGAGTTGCTCAATCCATATTCCATGTGTGCTGTGGACCTTTGTCCCACGGGAGCCCTCACGTCGGGAGACTTTCGTTTTGGAAGGCGGAGTTGGTTATTGCAGGAGACGCCATCCATATGCCTGGGATGTTCAACAGGATGCAATGTGTTCATGGATCATTCAGGCGGCGTGGTGTATCGATATCGTCCTAGGGCTAACGAAAAAATCAACAAGGGCAAGCTCTGCAACTATGGACGCCTGAGTTATAAAACGATCAATTCACATGACAGGGTCCTGTATCCTAAGATGATGAATGGTGAGATGTATCACGTGACGTGGAACGAAGCCATGGAGAGGATGATAGATCTCATCGGTAGTTGTGAGTCTGATATCTATGGTGTGCTTTCGGCAAGATCTAGCGTTGAGGATAACGAAGCGTTCAAGAGGATCTGTAAAGATCATTTAAATGCCAAGGGTCTTTATCTGTCGGGACATGATGACGATCCATCATTTTCCGATGATATCTTAAGAAGTAGCGATAGAAATCCCAATTTGACCGGCTCGTCAAACTTGGCGGATGCGCGACTTACTGAGTTTCCTGACAAGGCCGGCTGGATAATCTTAGATGAGCTGACGCAGGATGAGCTCCTTAAGTTCGTTATGTCCCATCCCAAGTTCGTGATACTGATTTCAAGCTGTGTGACGCGGGGGCAGAGGCTTGCCGACGTTATATTGCCAAAACCGTCACACGCTGAACAGATTGGCACATTTGTAAATAAGAACGGACATGCTCAGGTGGCAGGAAAGGCTTTCGAACCGCTCGGAGAATCGATGAGCATTTCGGATATAGGAAGAAAGCTGGCAGGTATTTTAGGAAAGGAATGGAACGATTAACGCTACGTGTGCGCTATGTGTGAAATTACTTTGGAAATATTGAAGACCATTGCTGTACTGTCGATCCTTTTGGGATCGGTGCCCCTTCTCGTGTGGATGGAGAGGAAGGGAGCGGCCTACATACAGGACAGGCGTGGTCCAAACAGAGCGACAATTCTGTTCGCGAGGTTCGGTGGAGTTTTTCACAGCATAGCGGACGCGATAAAGCTCCTGTCTAAGGAGGAGGTGGCACCGGAAGGTTCGTACAGGCCATTCTATCTGGTGGCCCCGATATTGGCCCTCTTCCTCTCGCTCATATCGATCGCTGTGATTCCGTTCGCAGAACCGCTCAAAATCTTTGGTTATGAATTCAATCCACAGGTAGTGGATCTGCGATCAGGTTTGATATACATTTTTGCACTATCCTCCTTTTCAGCACACGCAATCCTGTATGCCGGCTGGGGATCGAATAATAAATATTCTTTGATCGGGGGGTTGAGATCATCGGCGCAGCTCGTAAGCTTCGAAGTTCCTATGGGCCTTGCCGCCCTATCAATTTTTTTGGTAGCGGGATCGTTCAGGATAACGGATATAGTCTCTGATCAAGGCATCATTCCCCTGTACTGGAATGTAATTCGCCAACCCATAGCGTTTATAATATTCTTTATCGCCCTGATGGCGCAATCAAATCGGCTTCCATTCGATCTGCCGGAGGCGGAGGCCGAGCTCGTAGCTGGATATCATGTCGAATACAGCAGCATGCGATTCGCAATGTTCTTCATGGCGGAGTACGTGCATATGTTTATCGCAGGTCTTATGATGGCGACCATCTTCCTTGGGGGATGGCAGATTCCATTTATAAATGCAGAGTTTTTGAGGACGAGCTCATACGAGATCATCCTTTTTGTGGCGCCGATCATCGGTGCGATCTTCGCCCTGTTGGGCATCCTGATGATAAGGGAGATCAAAGGACGTTCGACACATTTAGGTAAGCGAAATTATGAAACGATCGTCGTTGGAGCACTCTTTATCATCTTCGGTGCCGTCATAATAGCCTGTGGGTTCTTGGCCGAGATGTTCGATCTACCACTATGGATACCAAGCGTGATGGTCCTCTTGGTTCAGATCGCCGTATTGCTCATAAAGACGATCTTCGTATGTATCCTCTTCATATGGATCAGGTGGACACTTCCAAGGTTTCGCTATGATCAGATGATGAGGCTTGGGTGGAAGGTTCTCTTGCCGCTTGGCATAATTAATCTTGTCGTTACGGCGACAGTTATAATGTATATTAGATATTAACATACGCTAAAATACTCGTTTGTGATTCGACAGGCTCACCACGAACGAGCAAAAAAATTGATACTAAATCGATCGTCCTGAGCTTGTCGAAGGACGAGCAAGAGGATGGAAAGAGGTTGAGTAATAGATGTATCAGATACTCTTCTACATACTGGCGATTTTGTCGGTCGTCGGTGCCTTCGGGATGATAACGCGTAGGAATCCGATGATCTCCGCGGCATTTCTGACGATCAGCATGGCCTCGATAGCGGGTCTGTTCGCCCTGCTCTCGGCGCCGCTTTTGGCCGTATTGCAGCTTTTGATCTCAGCAGGTGCTATAATCGTCCTGTTTATATTCGTAATCATGATGGTCGACTATCGCAAGGAGGAGGCGAGGCAGAGGGTCATTCAATTTGGAAGGGTGCTTGGCTCAGCTGCTGCGGTATATCTCGTGATCGTCCTCGCCCTATCCATCTTAAAGCCACCATTCATTGCCGCTCCGCTTACGGGTGAGGCATTTGAAATGCCGGAGACGTTAGGGCGACTTTTGATATCCGAGTTTATGATTCCATTTGAGCTGACCGGAGCTCTGCTTTTGTCAGCTGTCATAGCGGTAATCATAATAATCAAAAGGGGAAAGGAAGGGCGAGGCGCATGATTATAACCCTTCAACATTATCTGGTACTCTGCGCGATCCTGTTTGCGATAGGAGCGATAGGCGTCGTATCGAGAAGAAACATCTTTATAATCTTGATGTCTATCGAACTTATGCTCGCATCGGCTGCGCTTGCGATACTGTCATTTTCGAGATGGAACCTTCTGCCAGGAGGAAAGGCGCTCGTATTTTTTGTGATGGCCATAGTGGCAGTCCAAGCTGCAGTTGGACTCGCCATCATCATAGCTGTCCATAGAAGGAGGGGGTCGGTGCTCACCGATCAGTTGAGTTTACTGAGGGGATAGTAAGGGATGCTCGAACTCATATATAAATATGTATCGCTTCAGACCTTGATCTGGTCGATGGTCTCGTTGCCCCTCTTGGGAGCAGTCTTAAACGGTGCAATTTCCATACTCACGGCTGGAAGGGAGAGAGCCCTCTATAAACAATGGACAGCCTTTATTGGATGCATTGCTCCAATATTGTCCTTTTTGGCAGCCATAATTCTATTCTTTACCTTGATAGGTTTTGAGGCAGGAAGTCCTACTGCGATAACCGGTCCGCTGTTCAAGTGGATGGTCTCATCTAATTTTGTGATCGATGTGGGGCTCAAGGTCGATCAGCTCTCCTTGGTGATGTCCCTCATGGTTTTAGGTGTCGGTGCGCTCATACATATATATTCTGCGGGATATATGTGGAGTGACGAAGGGTATGCGAGGTACTTCGCACAATTGAATCTCTTTTTGTTTTTCATGATGCTCCTCGTTCTAGCCGACAACCTCGTCCTGATGTTCGTAGGGTGGGAGGGGGTTGGACTCTGCTCTTATCTCTTAATAGGATACTGGTTCGATGATCCTCAAAAGGTAAAAGCGGGTACCAAGGCTTTTATAGTCAATAGAATTGGTGATGCATGTTTCCTCGGAGCTATATTCTTGATCTTCGGAGTGATGAAGGCCAGCGGAGCGGACGCCGCAATAGATATATTCAACTTCGAGACGATGGAGAGGTATGCAGGATACTTTCTTCCGATCTCCACAGCGATATCGCTTTTGCTCTTTTCAGGAGCTGTAGCGAAATCTGCTCAGATTCCTCTGCACATCTGGTTACCCGATGCGATGGCCGGTCCAACCCCTGTATCAGCGCTGATACATGCTGCGACCATGGTGACAGCCGGCGTATACATGGTGATCCGCTTAAATTTTATATTCGTACTTTCCCCATTTGCGCTTTATGTGATTGCAGCGATTGGAACTGCGACTGCAATTTATGGTGCGCTTCTGGCGTTGACCGAAAACAACATTAAGAGAATTCTCGCATATTCGACGATCTCGCAACTGGGATATATGTTTCTAGCCATTGGAATCGGTGCATTTTCCACCGCTGCTTTTCATATGATAATGCACTCCTTCTTCAAGGCCCTTCTCTTCCTCTGTGCCGGGAGCGTAATCTTTGCGCTCGAAGGGGAGGAGGATATTCGTAAGATGGGAGGCCTT
>CAYWIG010000115.1:0-5899 GCA_964458295.1 uncultured Myxococcales bacterium | reverse complement strand
TTATATTCACAATCAATACACATATCATCATCATTTATAGAAAAATTTTCTTTAGCAACCCTTACCGCTTCAGGATCGATCTCCACGGTTGAGATCTCATTCAAACCGAGCTTCCTTGCAACTATAGCTAGGAGCCCACTGCCGGTTCCTACATCGAGCAATGAAGCATCCCTTTGAACCTTTGATAGATTTTCAATCTCCTTCGCGCAGAGCATCGTGGTGGCGTGTAATCCGGTGCCGAAAGCCATTCCTGGATCCAATGTGATCACCTGTTCGTTCCCTGATGGCTTATAATTTTCCCAGCTGGGTGAAACAGTTATGTTCTTCACGATCTCGAATGGTCGAAACCATTGGCGCCAATCACGACTCCAGTCTGTGATGGCGGATGTCGATATTTCAGTTTCAGCGTTGGAATCTGGGATGTGTTCGGAAATATACATGCGAACTTTTTCGTGCAGCGGCAGTTTTTCAAAAAGGTTTGCATCAAAATATGAAATGAGTTTGGTAATTCCTTCTTCGTCTGATCTCTCTTCCAAACAGCCGTTGCAGCCAAGTTCATACATGACCTGGGCAACCGTTTCAGCGTGCTCGGTGGGCACGCTGGCTGTGATAATGTGCCATATGTCGCTCATGAGATACTTTCCTCCAAAATTGACCTAACCCTCTACCATGTGATAACCTCGCTATCAATAAATCTTATCAGGTTTAAATGGAAGGAGCGGTAGAATGATATATATGTGTCCGCACTGTAATTCAAGATTCCAAGCCGATACGGGAGAGGTCGTCGAATGTCCATCATGCAAAGGTAAGGTAAAATTGGACGGGGCTGCCCAGGATGGCTGCGATTGGGATCGTGAAATGAAGGCTGATTGGACAGGTGCCTTTTTTAACACATTCAAAAAGGCCATAACAGATTCAGCGAAATTTTTTATGTGCGTCTCCAGAGGGGAGGGGATGAAACGGGCGTTCATCTATGCACTGATCATCTCCTATATCATGTTTGCCTCGACTATAGCGTACCAGATAGGATTTCAGGCTTTAGCGGTGAGTTTGAATCTGGGTGGCGAATTTGGCACCGATATTTTTCCAACGCTCGCTATATCTATTCCCGTGGGTATTATATTCCTCCTAATATTCATGATAATCGGCGTGCCAGTTTTTACGGCTGCAATGATGTTTGTAAGAGCTGGCCTCTATCATGTCTGCCTTATGATTCTTGGTTCAGTTAAGCGTGATTTTCAAACTACCTTCAGGGTAGTCTGCTATGCTTCAAGTCCTCAGTTATTTCAGGTTGTGCCGATTCTAGGTGGTATGGTTGCTTGGATTTGGCAGATCGTTCTGGATATAATCGTCATCAAGGAAGCTCATCAGACGAGCTATGGGCGAAGCGCTCTGGCGGTATTTCTACCTACCCTCGTGTGTTGTGGGGTGGCCCTTCTATTCGGGATGATGATAGCGGGTGGAATCGTCGCAGCGGTTATGGGTAAGGTGTCGAGCTAATTGGTCTCTGGATGACTGAAAACCTATGTAGATCAGGGATTGACGAACGCCTTCAACCTCAGTTCTGAAAGGATTTCCCGTCCTTCCTCATCCTTGTCCATTGACAACAACGTTTCCTTGAGTTTCTCCGTACCATTCCAGCTCTTTGATAGAAGGAGGAGACGCGCTGTAGGGACTGCTTCAGATTCAGAGAGAAATTTTATTTTCTTCGCCCAAGGGGATGACATCCGCTTCAGGGTCGAGGCTTCGGTGGGCGTCAATATTGCACATGAATTTATGGAACCATCGGAGATCTTCCTGAGTTCAAATATAATTTGATCAACCTGTTTGATGATCGTGCCCTCCGAAAATTGCGGAAATAAATTATTTCTCAAGAATGCGAGGGAAAGGGGCTCGCTTGAGATCATTCCTCCAGAACAGGATTTCTCTATACCTACGAGCGCATATTTCTCCGTCTTTCCACCAGACGAGTTTGGAATAGTAGCTAACAGCGCTTTGGAGTTGTTGAAAAGTTCCCTGTTCTGGACGTACGATGAATAACTTATAATTCCCAAAGTCGGTTTCTGGCTCGTTACGTATTTTTTGCCAGCATCGACGGTATTGAAATACTTCCCTTCAACTTTGGAGGGTGCGATTCTCCTGTTTATATATTCGAAAAAGATATCGAGGATTGGCCCCGCATCTGCAGTTGATCCAGCTTCACCGGGATACCAGAATATCATATTCGCTGAAGCACAGTATGAGTTAGTCGAAATGACGATAAAGAGCAGAGCTGCTATGGATGACACGATATATTTAATTCTCATCTTTTCTCCTGTAGAAATCCGCTCCCTTGAAACTAGTCTCGAGTATATAGTTATCCTTCAGATACTTTATCAAGTGAGGATATAGGGATATCGGATATTTCCCATAATCGTGATAGTTTCCAGGTGAGGTGTCGATAAAATATACGGGCTTCTTCTCATTGAGATCTGCAAAAAACATATCCCAGCTGCCGGGAGTCGCATATTCAGAGGTGTCGAAGGAGTTGTCCTGCGCAGTAGGAGATCCCGGTATTCTGCCGGTCAGCCAGTCACACCAAAGAAATCGGGATGCTGCAGGACGATCAGCGAAAAAATATACCGGCGTCGCGAATCCCCAAACGAAAATGGTGTCGTTCTTCTCGGTCCTCTCCTTAACATACTCGCCTAGAGGGCGGTAGTCGTTTGGATTATCTTCGTTTATCCTCGCATAGATCTTATCTGCAAATAGACGAGCGGTTGTGAAACCGGCCGCTGGAAAGATCATCCCCACGAGAAGGATGGCGTACAGTCGTTTCTTCAAATTTGGAGAGGCGAGCGGCCTATCCATCATATACGAGATTCCAATCGCAGCCAGGATCGAAAGTGAAGGCAGAAGCTGGATGAAATAATGACCAAAGAATTTTCCACCCGTCATCACCGGGATGATCGATGTCAAAAACCAAAGCATTATCAGGTATGGCTCCGGCCGCTTAGGCGATACATCCCCCTTGAATAGACGACGACCTAATATGAATACCTCACGAATGCCAAACGCCCAGATGAGGAACGTGGAAGCTATGAAAGTTCCTCCTCGAACCAGAAGCCTGGTGAAGAAATCGGATGTAGTGATGCCAGCTTCGATATACGAGCTCGACCCCAGTATGCTCCAAAAGAAGAAGGCATCCCAAATTCCGAGATACTTTAAATATAGGAAGAAGATGAATCCGACGAGAACGCCGCCGACGATAAATATCAGGAATGGTTTGAACCGTGGGCGATGTCCCTCTTCCCTCAGATAGTGAGGGGCGAGAAATAGAAAATATATTCCTACTAGGATGAGGTTGATTCCGGCCTGATATTTAAAGAGGCAGGCGATTCCAAAGAACATTCCAGCGTTGAAGAGATTATGTATGTCCCGATCCTGTTCCCATTTTATAATGTAGTAGATGCTCATCGTGAGTGGAAGCATCAGGACCAAGATTATCGATGTTGAGATAAACTTCGGAATGTATGTGACGGTGAAGACGGCATAGAAAATAGCCGAGAGCCAGCCGGTCCGTTCATTGTGAATGGTGCGACCTATTCTGTAACAATATATGGCGGTGATCCAAACCCAGATCGAAGTTACAAGATGTACTGCGAACATATTGTTTCTTCCAAAGAGAAGGAATATCACCGCGAAAAAAATATATATTCCGATCGGTTTGGTATCCACCGATGATAGGAATGGGGAGCCACCGTCCAAGAGGGCGTTTGCATAGCCCGCAAACTGCGATTCATCCACATCCAGAATGGGTGTCCATAGGGCAGGCAACCGTAAAAGGAGAACGATGACCAAAACGAGTATAGCCATCAGGTATGTTTTGCTTCTTGGGCTCATGGAAAGCGGGATCTCATGGAAAAGCATGGGTTTTGTCAAGCAACAAGGTTGTTTGAATCACTTTGACACCCCAGCGAACCTATGATAATCACTCATAAATTTAGCTCATGAGGGCAATATGACCACCATTACCGATACGAGTAAAAGACCGTACGATGTCTCCATCGTCGTTCCTTTTTTGAACGAGCGTGAAAATCTGGAGCAATTGTACAATGATATAAAAACGGCCCTGGAGCCAACGGACAGGACATTTGAGATAGTTTTCGTGGACGATGGCTCAAGCGACACGAGTGTCGAGCTGCTTCAATCGTTGGCGAAGCTCGATGATCGTATCAAATTGGTGGAGTTTACGCGTAACTTCGGACAGACGGCTGCGATGGCCGCGGGATTCAAATATGCGCAGGGGCGCGTTTATGTAGCGATAGATGCGGACAATCAAAACGATCCCGCCGATATTCCGAAACTTCTTAAAATGTTGGATCAGGGAAATGATGTTGTCTCCGGTTGGCGTCAGAAGAGGCAGGATAAGTTGATCACACGAAAGATACCATCAAAGATTGCCAACAAACTGCTATCGACGGTTACAGGTGTGAAGCTTAAGGATTACGGCTGCTCTTTAAAAGCATATAGAGCGGAATATTTGGATTCCGTTTCACTGTACGGTGAGATGCATAGATTCATACCCGCCTATGCATCCATGGCGGGTGCCAAGGTAGTGGAGGTTCCGGTCAATCACCGAGCCAGGACCAAGGGGAAATCCAAATATGGTCTGACGAGAATATTCAAAGTGCTCATGGATCTGATCACTGTGAAATTTCTATCGAGTTATATGAGCAAACCCAGTTATCTCTTCGGTGGTATAGGCTCGGTATTGTGCTTTTTGGGGATAGTGTCAGCTTGTGAGGTTTTAATCGAAAAATTTACGGTAGGGACGTTTGCACACAAGAATCCATTTTTACTGTTGGCCGTCTTTCTTTTCTTTCTCGGAGTACAACTTGTTCTAATGGGACTTATTGCGGAAATACTCGTTCGAACTTATCATGAGTCACAAGGTAAGCAGATATATTTAGTCAAGAGAACGATTAATATTGATGAATAGAATATTTAACTCAATGGGAAGATAGATGACAGAAAATAGGGGTCAGAAGATATTATCTGACTTCTGTATTCTAAAATCTGTTTTCTGTTAGAATATGTGTGGAATCTGCGGTGTTATATATGATGATCCATCCCGCCCGGTAGATCTTGAGGTTCTAAAAAAGATCAATCGTACGATGACCTATCGTGGACCTGACGATGAGGGATACTACGTCGGTCCTGGGGCGGGATTAGGTATGAGAAGGTTGTCCATCATCGATGTGGATGGTGGACATCAGCCGCTATCCTCTGAGGATGGTGATGTCATAGCGGTTTGTAACGGCGAACTGTATAATTTTCAAGCGCTGAAGAATAAACTTGTGAAAGAGGGACACGCATTTCGAACGAGAACGGATGCTGAGGTTCTTCCACATCTATATCAGCGGGATGGAATAGGTCTAGTTCATCATCTCAATGGAATGTTCGGACTCGCAGTATGGGATGAGAAGAGAAGGACGCTTCTCCTCGCGAGGGACAGAATGGGTCAGAAACCTCTGTACTGGACCCATCAAAACGGCTCTCTGATCTTTGGATCAGAAATCAAAGCTATCCATGCGCATCCCGATGTCAAAACAGAGCTCAGCAGGAAAGGGCTCTCGAAGTATCTCGCATACGAATATGTCCCCGCACCGGATTCCATCTTCGAGAACATACATAAGCTTAAACCTGGCTATCTTCTTCGTTATAGGGATGGCGAGGTGACCACCAGGCGATATTGGGATCTGCCGATAGGCGAAGAGGTAACCATGTCGATGGATGAAGCCTCCGAAAGGCTTCTCACGTTGCTCAAGAAATCTGTGAACAGAAGGCTTATCAGTGATGTCCCGTTGGGTGTGTTTTTGTCGGGTGGAATAGATTCATCGGCTATTGTTGCGACGAT
>CAYWIG010000114.1:0-5904 GCA_964458295.1 uncultured Myxococcales bacterium | reverse complement strand
ACGTATGCGATCGAATACCACGATCGTGTCATTTATCGAATAACCGATCAACGTCAGTATGGCGGCGAGTATTGCGAGATTTATCTCCTTCCCTAAAAGGGCGAAGAAGCCGAGCGTGATGACGACGTCGTGGATCAACGCAAGAACCGCTCCTGGAGCGAAGAGGAAGTCGAAGCGATAGCCTATGTAGATGAGCATCAAGGCCCATGAGAATAGGATCGTGAGCCATGCCTTTTTTCTGAGCTCCTCTCCAACCTTGGGACCCACCGTCTCCTCCTGTTCGAGCTTTATCTCACCCTTGCCGAATGTCTTTTCGAGTTCAGCTGTGATTGCGGATCCCACCTCAGCGTGTTTTTTCGGAAGCTCAACCTTGATGCTCATGCGATTGTCCTTCTTTTCCCCGAATCGCACGACCTGGATATTACCCATGTTGAGATTCTTAAGTGAAGTCCGCACTTCACCTTCGGAGACGGGTTTTGTAAATTGGTATTCCAATTTAGCACCACCCTTGAAGTCGATTCCGTAATTAAATCCCTTCGTAAGGATCAGGACGAATGCTCCCACTACGAAGATGATCGAAACGGCTATAAACCAGAAGCGATATTTTATAAACGGTAGGTTGAATTTCTTATTCATCTTAAAAGCCTCTTGATTAGATACTGATTTTTGCCATTTTCCATTTTGTCACGAAGAAGTCATACACCATCCTGGTGCAGACACATGCTGTATACATACTGACCGACAATCCGATGATGAGTGTTACAGCGAAACCCTTGATCGGTCCGGTTCCGAACTGGTAGAGCACGAGACCTGCGATCAGCGTAGTCACATTTGCATCGATGATGGTCCTCATCGCATTGTGATAGCCGGAATCGACTGCAGCACGGGATGTCTTTCCATTTCGAATCTCCTCACGTATTCGTTCGAATATGAGGACGTTCGCATCGACCGCCATGCCGAGTGTCAGGACGATGCCTGCGATACCCGGAAGAGTCAGCGTAGCCTGAAATAGGGCCAGCGCGGACATGATGAAGAACAGGTTGATCAGAAGGGCTACGTTGGCGATCAGACCTGAACCCTTATAATACACCAACATGAATATGAAGACGATTATAGCGCCGGCGATCGTTGCGACGATTCCCTTATGAATGGAATCGGCTCCGAGGCTTGGACCTACGACCGTCTTCGTGGCCTCTACCAGGCGTGCGGGAAGGGCACCTTCCTGCAAGACGAGCACGAGATCCTCGGCTTCCCTCCTCAGGTCGGAAAAACTTCCAAAGCCCAGTGTGATCTGTGCACGGCCGCTTAAGATAGGTTCACGTATGACGGGCGCCTTCATGACCGTTCCATCGAGCATGATGGCCATGCGCTTGCCGACATTCTTTTCAGTAGCCTCTCCGAACTTCTGAGTTCCCTGTGCATCGAAGGTGAGACTCACGTACGGCTCGTTGTTCTGCGCGTCGATCTGCGCATTTTTAAGCATCTCGCCGGTGACCATAGCCTTTCTGTCCAGAAGATATGGAGTTCCTCCCGACATCTTCTTAGTCACGGGATCGTACTGAGTTTCAAATGCGATTATCGTATCCTTCGGCAATTTATCCTTTAAGAGTTCGTTGATCTTGTCAGTCGTGATCATCGAATAGTTGTCTGGGAGATTGTTAGCCTTACGAACGTCGGCGATCATCTGAACGAGTTTTGCATGAGGAATGCTGTCGTCGACGATCTTGAACTCCAGCTGGCCTGCCTTCTTGATTATTCCTATAGCCCTCTCCGGATCCTTGATGCCTGGAAGCTCGACTGCGATCCTGTCACTCCCCAACCTTTGAATGGTAGGTTCTGCCACACCATACCTATCGATCCTGTTCCTCACCTTTTCGAGCGACTGTTTTACTATAAGCGAGTGAAGCCGCTTTAGAAATCGTTTGTCGGGAGCGAAGATGAGTTCGGGCTTGCTCGTATCGGAAAGGATAGTCGTGAGGATCTCTTTGAAATTTTGGTTAACGAACGAGATCGTCTCAGACCGTCCATCCTTATCGAGTCCCGTAATTATGATCCGATTGGTCTTCGTATCCTGAGCCACGGAATCGAACTTAACCTTATTCCTCTCGAAGAATCTCTTGAGATCGGAGATGACGAGATCGACCTTGTTCTGAACTGCGTTGGAGTCATCCACCTCGAACTCCATGTAGATTCCACCGCGAAGATCCAGGCCCAGATTGATTCCCTTGTCAGGGAAGTATGAATAGTACCAGGGAAGGTCGGTCATCTCGTTTGCTGCTATCTCCCTCTTTTCAGCGAAGCCGAATATCGTCGGCACCAATAGGTATGCCGAGATCAGGAGTAGCCCCGACAGAAGTACGACCGGCCATTTCCATGCGTTAGGCATAATCTTTCCTCGTTAGCTGTTTGCTTGGTTGTTATGCGGATTCGTTTCCAGAGATTCCCGCAATCGCTTCACGGTTGAATTTGAGTTTTATCTCATTTGCAACCTCGACGGTGATTACGTTGTCAGCGATACCAAAAACCGTACCGTGCATTCCACCGCGCGTGATGACACGATCGCCCTTTTTGATTGCGGATAGCATTTCACGATGTTTTTTCTGCTGTTTCTGCTGCGGCCTGATCATCAGGAAATTGAATATTGCAAAGATCACGACCAGCGGCATAAGGGTGGTGATCCAGCTGCCCTGTCCTCCTTCTCCCCCTGCGGGGCGACCTGCCATCAGCGTTAGTCCTGAAATAGCGAGATTCATCAACATGATAACTCCTTTCGATTTGTTAGAAAATTCTTCTTAAATTCTGAATAGTTACCTTTTCTCAGCGAGAGAGTAGCTCGGATTATCAGATCATGATAGAAATGTAAATTGTGAAGTGTAGCAAGCCTTGAGGCCAGGATCTCCTTTGAAACGGCCAGATGTCTTAGATATGCGCGGCTGTAGTTCTGACATGTGTAGCATTTGCACCCACTCTCCAACGGATTCGGATCATCTGAGTATTTCGCATTGAAGATATTGATATTCCCTCGATTCGTGAAGATCGATCCGTTTCTGGCATGCCTCGTCGGTATCACACAATCGAACATATCGATACCCCTGTCGATGCATTCGACCAGATCCTCCGGCGTTCCAACGCCCATCAGATATCTCGGCTTATCTCCTGGCATGAGTTCCGTGCATACCGAAGTCATCTCGTACATGAGCTCTATCGGTTCGCCGACCGAGAGCCCGCCGATGGAGTAACCATCGAATGTGTGGTGCGTGGTGCGTGGTGCGTGATTCGATATTTCGATGAGCCTCTCAATGTACTCCTTGCGTAAATGGGGGTGCATTCCGCCCTGGATGATTCCAAAGAGCGCATTCTCAGATTTTCTCGAATCGAGGCAGCGCTTCGCCCATCGCAGGGATAGCTCCATCGATTCGCGTGCAACCTTCTCATCGGCGGGGTAGGGGGTGCATTCGTCGAGGACCATCATGATGTCGCTCCCTAGCGCCTCCTGAATTTCGATTGCGAGCTCGGGGGAGAGAAAGTGTTTTTGGCCTCCATCGAGATGGCTTTGAAATGTGACACCCTCATCTGTGAATTTATGCCTTAAATCGGCGAGCGAAAAGATTTGGTATCCACCGCTATCGGTGAGTATCGGTCGATCCCAATTCATAAACTTATGAAGGCCGCCTAAATTCTTAATTCTCTCGTGTCCTGGTCGGAGGAAGAGATGATACGTGTTCGAAAGGACGATCTGTGTCCCCATCCCCTTGAGATCCTCCGGCGTCATCGATTTCACAGTCGCCTGCGTCCCGACGGGCATGAAGACGGGCGTATCTATCTCACCGTGGGAGGTCTGTATCTTTCCTATGCGTCCCTTCGTATCTTTTGATTCTTGTTTTAGTTCGAATTTAAACATCTTTTACCCTTTGCTACAGAATCAACATGCAATCGCCGTATGAGAAGAGGCGATAACGCTCGCGTATAGCTTCTTCATAACATTTTAAAATAAAGTCACGTCCACTGAAGGCCGATACCATCATAAGTAGCGTCGACTTCGGCTGATGAAAGTTAGTCAGCATCGCATCGACTACCTTAAATTCATAATCCGGAGTTATGAAAAGGTCGGTCGTCCATTTGCCGTGCTTAATTTTGCCCGAATCGTCTACAGCCGATTCCAATGTGCGCGTAGTGGTCGTGCCGACTGCAATGATCCTTCGACCTTCGGTCCTTGCTTGATTGATGCTATTTGCAGTTCCGTCCGATATTTCGACATGTTCACCATGCATCTCGTGGTCATCGATGTCGTCGACGCGTACAGGTGCAAAGGTATCTATTCCAACGTGCAGCGTCACATCCTTGATTTCGACACCCGTTTTTTCTATTTGCTTCATCAGATCGTCGCTGAAATGGAGACCTGCGGTGGGCGCTGCGGCGGATCCAGCTCTATCCGCGTAGATCGTCTGGTATCTCTCCCTGTCCTCGTTCGAATACGCCTCGAAGCCTTCTCTCTCTATGTAGGGTGGAAGAGGGGGGACGCCGTGATGTTCCATCGCGAGATTGAGCGACTTGCCCTTGAACTCCATCAGGAGGTAGATATCGTCACGTCCCAGTGCCTTTGCGGTGGCTTGCATTCCGAAGAAGAACTTCTCGTTTTTCTTGATCCGTTTTGCCTTCTTCAAGAGACAGCGCCAGACGCTCGGCATCCCCTGTGCCGGTTCGATGATCAGGAGTTCTATCTCCTCACCGTTTCCCCTTTTTCCGAACAAACGGGCTGGAACGACCTTGGAGTTGTTTACAACCAGCAGGTCTCCCTCCTTCAGGAATGTGGTTATATCAGATATCCTCGAATGTATGAACGAGGCTTTGGCCCGATCGATCACCATCATCCTCGATGCATCGCGTTCCTTTAGCGGATGCTGAGCGATTAGTTCTTTAGGGTATTCGTAATTGAAATCAGTTAACTTCATTTTAGGTATCTAGGTGTCTAAGTGTCTGGGTCTAAATGCCTTGGTTGTGTAACTGTATAATTGTTAGCCGTAATAAACCTAGACACTCAAACACCTAGACACTCATCAATATGCCTTCCTCACCTCTGCATCTGAATAGTAACTATTGAGAATTTTTAAATAAGCGTGACCCGCATCCGCCATTCCCTTGGCTCCCCACTGGCACATGCCGACGCCATGACCGTATCCCTTACCTTTGAAGGTGAGATAGTTTCCTTTTAGTCTTACGTCGAACCAGGTGCTCTTAATTTCCTTATAACCAAAATATTTTCGAAGATCCTTCGCAGGAATCATCTTCAAACCCTCATTCGACTCCACCAGGAGGTGTTCATTTCTCGGTGAGTTTGCAAAGGCGGTCGTGGCTACGGTGAGTACATTTGATATCGAGATGTTATTCTTCTTTAGCACCTTGATGAATTTAGATGTAGGAATGCTGTACGTCCAAGTGTGTTTGGGCGAACGCTTGCAGTAAGCATCCTTAATCACGGGAGGACCCACTTCACCATCCCATACGTTGTTGGCATGTTCGGTGTGACCGCCACAGCAGCTGTGGTAGAACGCAGAAAAAACTTGTCCATTCCTGTAGAGAACTTCGCCCCGCGTAGCTTCAACACCTTCCAAGGCCTTTGGATCTTCCACGTGGGAGCCGTGGTAGACCTGTGAGAAGATGTTCGATGTGATGTCATACGGTCTGTCAGGTCGCGACCTTTTGATCGAATCGATCTTGTTCAGGGCGTAAGTTCTGGCGGCGACGACCTGGGCCTTGATAGATTCGATGGGCCAACGAGGTGATATTTCACTTCCGACAATACCTACCAGATACCTCTCGAGGGGAAGATGATCGATGACCATGAGCTTCCCGTTTGGCTTCGCGATCACGGCGAGTTTTCCATAGAAGGATTTTTCGCCGACC
>CAYWIG010000113.1:0-5951 GCA_964458295.1 uncultured Myxococcales bacterium | reverse complement strand
GATAGACGGCCAGCGTATTCGCACTGCCGGCAAACTTATGCGTGATATATCTCTTCAATCCCGCCCTCACGTGCTCCGTGAGCATCAGCGTATCGCGTTCTATCTCACCCCACTGAGCGAGCGTGGAGAAAACGCTCTTAAGATCCCTAATCGCGATATCCTCCTGGACGAGTCTCTGAAAAATTTCGGAGAGCTGAAGTAGCGTCACGACCTTCGGAATCAACTCACGAATGAGTGCAGGATGGCACTTCTCAAGCTCTGTGAGCATCGTCTGCACCTCCTGCACACCCAAAAACTCATGGGCATATTTTCTCAAAATATAGGAAAGATGGAGTATCAGGTATTCCGCCGCATCCCACATTCTGAAACCAGCTTGAGCTGCAACGGCCTTATACTCCTCCGAAATCCAAGTCACGACAGAACCATCTATGGGATGTATCGTCTCCTGGCCTGTGATGTTGAAGAGCTGCAGCTGCTCAAGCGGTTCACCGACCAATATATGCCCTTGCATGATCTTACCCTGAGCGACCGGCACCTCGTTTATATTGATGACATACGCCTCAGTTTCCATATCGACGGTTTGACCTCGAACCTGAATGCCCGGAAAATTTACACCGAGTTCATAATAAAGTCCGTGCCTGAGGAGTGGAATCAACTCGTTTATGAAACGACCGCCATCCTGTGAATCATCGACGAATGGAATTATACCGCTTCCAACCTCCAGTGAAATTGGGCTGGGCATGATGAAAGGCAAAACATCCCCATGTTTCTTGACCGCCCTCTTAACCGCCTCCTGCTTCGGCGTCTCGGCGATCTCCCGAACGACCTGCGCCTTCGACTTGATCAGGTAGATAGCTATACCGCCGACGATGACTCCCAAAATTATAAATGGAATCTTCGGCAAACCGGGAACGATCGCCATTATCAGGAGTATGACCGCCGCGATGATCATCGCCTTCGGATAGGCCGTAACCTGTGTCACGATATCGCGCCCTAGATTCGACCCCTCGCTCTCGGATGATACTCGCGTCACCACGATACCAGCCGAAACAGATATGATCAGCGCCGGTATCTGTTGGACGAGACCATCACCGATGGTCAGGAGGGAGTAGGTCTTCACAGCTTCGAGCAACGGCATTCCGCGAAACGTCGAACCTATTATCAGACCGCCTATGATGTTGATTAGGGTGACGATCATGCCAGCGATCGCATCTCCCTTGACGAACTTCATCGCACCGTCCATGGCTCCATACATCTGGCTCTCGCGATGAAGAACCTTTCGTCGATCGATCGCCTGTTCCATGTTGATAATGCCGGCACGAAGATCGGCATCGATCGACATCTGTTTTCCAGGCATGGCATCCAGGGTAAACCTGGCACCCACTTCTGAAACACGCTCGGCACCCTTGGCGATGACGATGAAGTTAACGAGGGTTACGATAATGAATAGAATTCCACCGACAACGTAATTTCCCTGGACAACGAATGTACCAAACGCCCTAACCACTTCACCAGCATCCGCCCTTGCTAGAATCAAACGCGTAGTCGATATATTCAAAGACAACCTGTAGAGAGTTGCAAGCAGCAGAATTGTCGGAAAGGAGGCTATTCTCAGGGCATCGCTGATATACAGCGCTACGAGAAGAATGATTATAGCTATCGTAATCTGTACGGTGAGGAGAATATCCACTAGCCAGGTAGGCAGCGGAATGACGATCATTGCGATAACTGCAACAACGAGGACCGCCAGAAGGATATCGCTGTACTTACTGATTATATCATTGACCAACCCCATACCCGAGCCGCTATCATCTCCACCCCCTCCTTGGGGTGCCATCGGTGGAGCTGGAATTGGAGAATTGGTCGCCATAAGGGTGCTATTCTAGCATTTTAATGAATAATTCCAATGAAAAACGTTATGCGTGATACGTGATGAGTGGTGCGTGGTGCGTGGTGCGTGGTGCGTGGTGCGTGATTTGTATATTAAATCCTACAGAAATGATATTAAAAGATCTTTTACGCATCACGTATCACTCACCACGCAACACGGTCTTCATGTACCACAGCATTTCTTATACTTCTTTCCGCTTCCGCATGGGCACGGATCATTCCTCCCAACCTTTGGGGCGTCACGCTTTATGGTCTCCTGCCTTCTACCCCTTCCACCCTTCGACTCATCCGGAGCCAAGTTATTCGCATCGAACGCCCTCGCCTCAGCATGTTCGACCCTCACGGGTTGCCTCGCCCTGCCTGCCTCCGCAGCCTTCGAAACACTCTCCTCGGTGGTCACCTGTACCCGAAAGAGCTTCTCGGTAACATCGGATACGAAACGATCCATCATATTCCTGAATAGAAGATATCCCTCCTTTTTATATTCCAGAAGAGGATCCTTCTGACCATAGCCACGAAGACCAATTCCCTCCTTCAGGTGATCCATCGAAAGGAGGTTATCCTTCCACAGTCCATCGAGAGTCTGCAGGAGCAATATCGTCTCAATTCGGCGCATCATCTCGACGCCGTTTACCTTCTCGCGTTCATCATAATGCGCACAAACGCGATCATACAGGTATGAACCAAAATCCTGTTGATTCTTTTTATCAGCGGGAGTCTCGCTGAAGGAAAATGGCATATTGAAGCGTGTCGTCACCCGCTCCTCGAGGAGGGATGGATCGAAGTTCGCATCTATCTTATCCGGAACGCTCTCCTCAACGACCTCGGTAACCAGCTGATCGATCATGTCGAGGACCATGTCCTTGTTGCTGGCATTTGTGAGGATCTCGCGTCGCCTTCCATATACGGTCGTCCTCTGCTGATTCATCACGTCATCAAATTCGAGCAGGTTCTTACGAATTTGAAAGTTGTGTCCCTCGACTTTGCGCTGTGCATTCTCGATGGCCCTCGATAGCCACGGATGCTGGATCTCCTCGTCCTCCTCCATACCTATTCTGTCCATCAGACCCGATATTCTCTCTCCACCGAAGACGCGAAGCAAATCATCCTGCAAGGAGAGAAAGAAGCAGGACTCGCCCGGATCCCCCTGACGGCCGGACCTACCGCGAAGCTGATTGTCGATTCGCCTGCTCTCATGTCTCTCAGTTCCAAGGATAAAGAGCCCTCCGGCCCCCAGCACATCCTCCTTCTCCTTCGTGCAGACATCCTTACATTCTAGCAAAACTGATTCAAAGACATCCGGAGGTGAATCAAGGCCCACCCTGCTCTTGGCGAGGAATTCGGGATTGCCTCCTAAAAGGATGTCGGTTCCTCGACCGGCCATATTCGTAGATATTGTGACGGCGCCCTTTCTTCCCGCCTGGGCGACGATCTCCGCTTCACGATCGTGATGCTTCGCATTGAGCACGTGATGGGGGATTCCGTAGCGCTTGAGCATCCTCGATAATTTTTCAGATTTGTCGATGGAGATGGTACCCACCAGCACGGGCTGACCACGCTCGTTCATCTCCTTGACGTGGTCGACCACAGCTTTGTACTTGGCCTCCTCAGTCTTATAGATCTTATCAGCATGATTCTTTCTAACCATCGGCATGTGGGTGGGTATCACGACGACATCGAGATTATAAATCTTAGCGAACTCCTCGGCTTCGGTATCCGCTGTACCGGTCATACCCGAAAGCTTGTTGTACATTCTAAAAAAGTTCTGAAAGGTGATCGTGGCGAGGGTCTGATTCTCATTTTCGATCCTTACATTCTCCTTGGCCTCGATAGCCTGATGAAGGCCATCGCTCCATCTCCTTCCGGGCATGAGCCTTCCTGTAAATTCATCGACTATGACAACCTTCCCATCGTTGATCACATAGTCAACATCCTTCGTATATAGGGAGTGAGCCCTGAGAGCCTGATTGACGTGATGAAGGATATTTATGTTCTGTGGATCGTAGAGGTTTGATACATTAAGTCGCCTCTCAACCTCGGCCACCCCATCCTCAGTCAGAACCGCCGACTTGGCTTTCTCGTCCACACTGAAGTGTTTCTCCTTCTTAAGGTAGGGCACTATGCCGTTGATCACATAATACAATTCGGTGGATTGTTCCGCTGGACCCGAAATTATGAGAGGGGTTCTAGCTTCATCTATGAGAGCAGAATCGACCTCATCGACTATACAGAAGTTGAGAGGCCTCTGAACGAACTGCGAGGAGTCGAACTTCATATTGTCGCGGAGATAATCGAAACCGAACTCGTTGTTCGTTCCATACGTAACGTCTGAACCATAGGCCTCCTGCCTTTCATCGTCGTCGAGGCCGTGAACGATCACCCCTACCGAAAGACCAAGGAACTTATAGACCTGCCCCATCCACTCAGAGTCACGTTTGGCGAGATAGTCATTTACCGTAACGACATGAACACCCTTCCCGCTGAGCGCGTTGAGATAAACCGCAAGTGTAGCGACGAGAGTCTTTCCCTCACCCGTCTTCATCTCCGCAATCTTGCCCTCGTGAAGGATTACACCGCCGAAGAGCTGCACATCGAAATGGCGCATGCCGAGGGTGCGAATGCTCGCCTCTCGAACGATCGCAAAGGCCTCAGGCAGTATGGCCTCCAAGGTTTCGCCGTTCTTGACTCTCTCCTTAAACTCATCGGTCTTCGCCTTCAACTGATCATCCGTGAGCTTCTTAATGTCCTCCTCGAGGACGTTTATACTCTCGACGATAGGTAAAACTCTCTTGAGTTCACGTTCGTTCTTTGTGCCGAAGATTTTTTTTACAAGAAATGAAATCATCTGAAGTGTCGATTAAAGAAATAGGAGACCGGATGAAAACTATAGGTCATTCATTATGTACAACATAGGATTAACTGGGACACCCTCAACCTGGACCTCGTAATGAAGATGTGGGCCTGTACTTCTACCTGTATTTCCGATCGTCGCTATTACCATTCCTCTCTTAACCGGTTGTCCCTCACCCACGAAGAGCGACTGACAATGTGCGTAGAGGGTTGCTATCCCATAACCGTGGTCGATCACCACCGTCTTTCCATAACCACGCCGATATCCGGTGTATGTAACTACACCTGAACCCGGCGCAATAATAGGCGTTCCACGTGGACCAGCTACGTCGACACCTTCATGCCTTCTGCCGCCACCGCCCCAACCGCGGGCATCCCCAAATTCCGATGTGATCCATCCATTCGTCGGCCATATAGTAGGCAACGAAGCCCAGAAATGTAACTTATCCCTCTGGAGGGCGAAGACCGAGTGAACCCTCCCTTCGGTCTTGTTGAGACGATTAGAAAGCTTATCCAAGGAGAGCTTTAGCCCCTTGCCCAGATTCTTCGAAAACGGCGATCGCCACCTGCTGATACCAAGACTCGCTGACGAACTTGAAGAGGCATTTTCAGGAACGGGTAACCAGGACTCCTCATCGACAGGCCCCCTGCCCGTGATCGACTTAAAACGGGAATCAGAATTGGAAGAGACATCGATTGCCTTTTCAATCTTGGAAGCAAAACGCTCCATACGATTCAAAGAACCTTCGAGTTCGGTGATCCGATTCAAAAGCTCCGCCTTCTCCATCATGAACTCTGCGGATTGAACTCGAACATCCTCCGTCTTGAGATACGAATACCGATAGACGAAGAGTGATATGGTTCCAATGAGAGCGACGATTCCAAAGACGACCGCACCGGTGAACGCGCACTTTAGTTTCTTACGCGAAACTTCAAAGCGTCTTATCTTAGCGGATCCGCGCGGAACAACCATGATACTGAAGTGTTTTGCCGGTTTCCTTCTGGTATCGGTTTGTTTCAAATTCATCTCTCTCGTTTGTGGATTTTATCAGTGGAATCAATGTGTTAACAATTAACCCGTTTCGTAACACAACCTATATTTCGTGTCAATATCGCTCTAGACACCCTAACTGCCCATTATTAAACGACTTACATGTCGATAGTCGGCTCGTCGGAGACGTCGTCATCCCAATCGTCCTCATCGTCATCTC
>CAYWIG010000112.1:0-5964 GCA_964458295.1 uncultured Myxococcales bacterium | reverse complement strand
AAAACGGACGAAGAGGGCAGGGAATTGCTCAGCTTGATGGGTATGCCCTTCAAGACCGTATAAGTAAAGTTGAGGTGTCGATATGGCAAAGACTTCGATAATGGTAAAAGCGAAGAGGAAAATGAAGTATGGGGTGCGCGCATACAACCGGTGTCCGGTCTGTGGAAGACCCCGCGCTTATATGCGTAGGTTCGATATGTGTCGCATATGTTTTCGCAACAGAGCCCTTAAGGGTGAGTTGCCTGGAGTCGTGAAGTCCAGCTGGTAACTATTTTTAGAGAGGTGAGAAGATGTCTTTTAACGATTCAGTCGCTGATCTTTTAACTCGCATACGCAACGCCGCTAATGCGAAACATGCTCAGGTTGCGATTCCTTATTCACGCTTAAAGGAGTCGGTCGCTAAGATAATCGCCGACGAGGGATTCCTGGGTTCAGTCGATGTCGTAGGTAGCGGGCTTGGAAAGTCGATCGTCATCAATGTTAAGTACAAGGAAAATGGCAAACCCATCTTTTCGAGCATGCATAGGGTGAGCAAGTTGGGTCGGAGGAAGTACATCAGCTCGAAGGAGATCAAGCCCAGCAGACAGGGTATGGGTGTTGCGATAATATCCACATCGAGAGGTGTGATGAAGGATGTCGATGCAAAGAGGATGGGAGTCGGTGGCGAGGTACTTTGCGCGATTTGGTAATTCAGTGTGTAAGTGCCTTAGTGCCTAAGCAAATAATTACTTAGGAATTTAGGAACTTAGGCACTGAGGAACTTAGGCACTGAGGAACTTAGGAGTTAGATATGTCTAGAATAGGAAAACGTCCGGTAGTTTTGGAAAAGGGTGTCACGGTTAAGGTCGAAAATGATCTTATGCATGTGAAGGGCCCTAAGGGTGAACTATCACTGATTACGGGTGAAGGCAGATTTCAGGCTGTCGATATAACCGTTTCAAATGAAAGCGTAGAGGTAAAGAGGAAGTCGGAGACGAGACAATCCAGGACGGAGCAGGGATTGGTTAGGGCGCTTATACAGAATATGGTTACGGGCGTAACTGAGGGTTTTTCAAAGGAGCTCGATATTGTCGGAGTGGGATATCGCGCTGAGGTTAAGGGGAAGGTTTTGAATTTGAGCGTTGGATATTCAAATCCGGTTGAGTTTCCGATCCCTGATAGTATCCAGATTGCTGTCGATAAGCAGACGAGGATTAAAATAGGCGGTATTGATAAACAGCAGGTCGGAGAGATTGCGGCAAGCATCCGTAGAATTAGGCCCCCTGAGCCTTACAAGGGTAAGGGGATTAGATACGTCGATGAATATGTAAGACGCAAGGTCGGTAAGGCAGCCGCAGGCGCTGCAGGAGGTTGATGATGGCTAGAGTTATCACAGGGCGCGAGAGGCGAAGACGCCGCGTCAGAAAAAAAATTACGGGTAGCGTTCAAAGGCCGAGGATGAGTGTTTTTAGGAGTGCCAAACATATCGGCGTTCAGCTGATCGATGATGCCTCTGGAAAGACGCTCGCTTCAGCTTCAACATATGAAAAGGGCTACAGCGGTAAAAAAGGCGCGGGAAATTGTACGACCGCTAAAGCGGTTGGTGAGGTTATAGCTGAGCGTGCGAAACAAAATGGTGTAGACACCGTGGTCTTCGATCGCAGTGGTTATCGTTATCACGGTCGCGTCAAAGCTCTTGCCGATGCTGCAAGGCAGAAAGGATTGAAGTTCTGATATGGAAAACTTTGCTGCAACAAAATCGGAGTTGATTGAACGGGTCGTTCATATCAGCCGTGTGGCCAAAGTTGTTAAGGGTGGAAAGCGATTCAGCTTCTCCGCGCTAGTGGTCGTTGGCGATGGCAATGGTAAGGTTGGATTTGCTGTCGGCAAGGCGAAAGAGGTGCCAGCGGCTATAAAGAAGGCTACTGAAAAGGCTAAGAGGGAGATGTTGAATGTACCTCTCATCAACGGCACGATCCCGCACGAGGTGTTCGGCAGATACGGTGCAGGAAAGGTCGTCATGAAGCCAGCCTCTCTGGGTACCGGAGTTATCGCGGGTGGGCCGGTCAGAGCGGTTGTAGAAGCGGCCGGTATCAACAATATCCTTACGAAGTGTATCGGAACGAACAATCCGCATAATGTGGTCAAGGCTACATTGAATGGCCTTGATCAACTTATTTCACCTGAACAGAAGTTGCGTATGAGGTCCAACGATGCAAAAAATGATGAAAATAAAATTGGTGCGTAGCCCTGCTGGAAGAATTCCCAAGCATGCTGCTACAATTAAGGGTTTAGGACTGAGAAAGACGAACGACGAGAGGACCATAGTCGATAGTCCGCAGACAAGGGGTATGGTGAAGGAAATATGCCACCTGGTTTCCATCGTTGAGGATGGGATAAGCGGATCGAAACAGACAAAGGACGTGTCCTGAGCGAATTAAATAAGTCGAAGGACTAGGAGATTTAAGATGAAGCTCAATGAAATACATCTACCACAGGGTAGAAAAGCGAAAAAGGTTAAGAGACTAGGCCGTGGTGATGGTTCCGGTCAGGGCGGTACTGCGGGACGTGGTCACAAGGGTCAGAAGGCTCGTTCGGGTGGATATCACAAGGTCGGTTTTGAAGGTGGACAGATGCCCCTTCAGAGACGTTTGCCGAAGCGTGGTTTCACCAACATCTTTAGAAAGAAATATGCTGTGATAAATGTGGATAAGCTGTCCGAGCTACCCAAGGGGACTGAGGTTGATCTGGACACTCTATGTGAACAAGGCTTGGTTCGTAAGGCTCCGGATGGTCTTAAGGTTTTGGGGAGGGGGGAGATTAAGACGGCCCTCACCATCAAAGTTTCTGCAATCACTGAGTCGGCCAAGAAGAAGATCGAAGCAGCTGGCGGAAAGGTGGAGGTGGTAAGTGGCTGAAGGCATTGCCAATATTGCCAAGATACCGGAGTTAAGAAAACGCATACTCTTCACGCTGGCCATGCTGGCGGTGTACAGAATTGGAATCTTCGTTCCGACACCAGGAATCAGCGCGGAGGCGGTGCGTAAAATTATTTCGCAGGGTACGGTCTTTGAAATCTTTAATCTGTTTTCTGGTGGTGCGTTATCCCAATTCTCAGTTTTTGCGTTGGGTATTATGCCGTACATCAGTGCATCGATCATCCTGCAGCTTCTGACGGTAGCAGTTCCTGCTATAGAGAGGCTCTCCAAGGAGGGCGAATCTGGGAGGAAGAAGATTACCCAGTATACGAGATACGGTACGGTCATACTCTCTCTCATACAAGGTTTTGGAATTAGCTTCGGTCTGAAGCAACAGGGCGCAGTGCTCCCTGGTGTTCCAGATTGGCAGTTCTATGCTACGACCATGATTACATTGGCTGCTGGAACATGTTTTCTCATGTGGCTTGGTGAAATGATCACTGAGAGGGGAATCGGGAACGGCATATCGTTGATCATCTTCGCAGGTATCGTGACGCGAATTCCGGTAGGCCTTAGGGATGCATGGGCGATGAAGGAACAGTATGCTGGTTTCTTCGGCTTTATCGTTCTCGTGGCATTCATAGTCCTACTCATCGGTATCATCATATATGTCGAGAGGGCTCAACGAAGGATTCCCGTTCAATATGCGAAGAGGGTTGTCGGAAATAAGATGTATGGTGGTCAGGCGTCGCATCTGCCTCTAAAGGTCAACACGGCCGGCGTGATTCCGGCGATCTTCGCATCGTCGATCATCATGTTTCCTGCGACGATCGCACAGTTTATGCCGCAGGGAGCGATGCAGCATGTTGCAGCGATGCTATCACGTGGATGGATATACACGACGCTGTATGCAGGGCTCATAATCTTTTTCGCATATTTTTATACGGCGGTTACGTTCAATCCGATGGATGTCGCCGACAATATGAAGAAGTACGGAGGTTTTATCCCAGGAATACGTCCGGGAAAGAACACCTCTGACTATATAGATAGGGTTTTGACACGTATAACCCTCGGTGGCGCGCTCTACGTTGCAACGATCTGCGTGTTGCCTCAGCTTTTGATCAGGCAGTTTGGGATTCCATCTTCGCTCGCGTATACGTTTGGTGGCACCTCGATGCTGATCGTCGTCGGTGTCGGTATGGATACGCTGGCGCAGATTGAGTCACATCTCCTTACAAGGCACTACGAGGGATTTTTAGGTGCGAAGGCTGGCGGTAAATTTAGAGGGAGAAGAGGCTGACATATTGCGGATTTTGGATTGCGGATTTCGGAACTTCAGACTCCGCAATCAGAAATCATAAATCCGAAATAAAATAGAATGAACTAAGGGATTTAAGGAAGATATGAGTAAAGCAATTAGAATAATTTTGATGGGTCCTCCGGGATGCGGAAAGGGCACGCAGGGTAAACAGTTGGAGGCGAAGTATAAGATCCCTCAGCTGTCGACCGGCGATATGCTTCGTCAGGCTGTTCGTGATCGTACGCAGGTTGGTCTGCAGGCGAAGGAGTGTATGGATAAGGGTAACCTCGTTCCCGATGAGGTGTTGATAGGTATCATGCGCGACAGGTTGGCCGCTTCAGATTGTGATAATGGATATATCCTCGATGGATATCCAAGGACCATTGGACAGGCGGAGGCGCTGGGTGGCCTCTTCGCTGAGAGCGGGCAGAGCTTGCTCGCTGTCATCAATATGGATGTACCGGATAACGATGTGGTCGCAAGAATATCCGGCAGACGTCAGTGTAAGAAGTGCGGTGAGGGTTTTCACGTTGAGTTCCTCAAGCCGAAGAAGGATGGAGTATGTGATGCTTGCGGCGGCGAACTCTATCAGCGTGATGATGATAACGAGACGACCGTCAGATCGAGGTTGAAGATTTATAAGGAAAAGACAGCTCCGCTTCTGGGGTATTACGAGAAGCAGGGTTTGCTCGTCAACACGCCGGGCACCGGCTCGATAGACGAGATATTTAATAGAGTTTGTTCTTTGATTAATGAGAGGATTGCTTCTTAAGGGTCATGATAGTTCTCAAATCCCGAGATGAAGTCGAGAGTTTGAGAAAGGCGAATAGGATAGTCGCCGAGGTGATGACCAGGCTTTCAGAGGAGATATCCCCTGGTGTAACGACAGCGGATTTGGAACGCATAGCCAATGAGATGATAAATTCCAGAGGAGCTAAGGCGGCGTTTCCAACCGTTCCCGGATATCATCACGCTCTTTGCGTATCCATCAACGAACAGGTGGTGCATGGGATACCGGGACCCAGGGAGCTCTTGGATGGCGATATCGTCAGCATCGATTGTGGAGTCGTCTTGGATGGTTTTTTCGGTGATCACGCATGGACCTTTCCGGTGGGAAAGATAAACGATGAGGCCAAGAAGCTTATCGATGCGGGACGGAGAGCTCTTGAGAAGGGTATCGAAGCGGCAAAAGAGGGAAACAGGCTCCATGATATTTCCTCGGAGATCGAGGCCGTAGCCAAAGGGGAAGGTTTTTCGGTGGTCAGGGATTATGTCGGCCATGGAATAGGCAGGTCGCTTCATGAGGATCCCCAGGTTCCAAACTTTGGTGAAGCCGGTACCGGAATGAAGCTTAGAAGGGGTCTCGTAATTGCACTCGAGCCGATGTTAAACGCTGGTGCATACGAGGTGGAGGTTCTGGACGATGGTTGGACGGTGGTTACGAAGGATAGAAAACTCTCCGTCCACTTCGAACACTCGGTAGCGATTATGGAGAATGGCCCAGAGATATTGAGTGTTCTTTAACGAGAAAAAGTGAAGGATTTACACAATGGCAAAAGAAGAAGCCATACAGGTTGAAGGAAAGGTTTTGGAGACGCTTCCCAATGCGATGTTCCGCGTTGAATTGGAGAACGGACACAAGGTTTTGGCACATGTCTCCGGTAAGATGAGGATGCATTTTATAAAGATACTTCCAGGCGATAAGGTGACTTTGGAGTTGTCTCCTTATGATCTTACAAGAGGAAGAATTGTATATAGGACGAAGTA